>JAYVNU010000278.1:0-3342 GCA_043758345.1 Lacisediminihabitans sp. | reverse complement strand
CGATGCGGAACGTCGCGCCCCTGTGCTCGGCCGGGAGGCGGTCGCCGCGCCCGTGCAACTTGTTGCGAAGCGTGCCCTCCACGTACGTATCCGGATATCCGCCGCGGGCTCGCAGCACCGGGATCACGTGCTCGATCACATCTTCGAAGGTGCCGGGGGTGATCGCGTAGGCGAGGTTGAAGCCGTCGACATCCGTTTCCTCGACCCACTCCTGAAGCTGGTCGGCGATCTCTTCGCCCGATCCGACGATGAACGGGCCGAGGCCCCCGATCGCACCGAGGCGTCCGATGTCGCGAACGGTGAACTCCTCGCCGTTCTCGGCCGATTCCGCATAGTTCTCGATCACCGACTGGATGGCGTTCGACTGAACATTGCCGACCGGCTCGTCGAGGTCGTACCGCGAGAGGTCGATGCCCATCCATCCGGACATGAAGACCAGCGCACCCTCGTCGCTCGCGTATTTCAGGAAGTCCCCGTGCTTGGCCTTCGCCCTCTCCGTCGTCGAGTCGGTGATGATCGTCAGCAGCGTGTAGATCTTCGCCGAGTAGCGATCGCGGCCGGCGGCTTCGAGCGCGTCCCGGATCTTCGCGACAGATGTCTTGAGCACGGCCTTCGTGGGCGCCGCGACAAAAATCGCCTCGGCGTTACCCGCGGCGAAAGCGATGCCACGACCGGAAGCCCCGGCCTGGTAGATCACCGGGGTGCGCTGGGTCGACGGCTCGGAGAGGTGGATGCCCGGAACCGTGTAGTTTTTACCCTTGTGCCCGATCTCGTGAACCTTGGCCGGGTCGGTGAACACTCCGGTCTCGCGGTTGCGTTGCACGGCGTCATCCTCCCAGGATCCCTCCCAGAGCTTGTACAGCACCTCGAGATATTCGTCAGCGACGTCGTACCGGTCGTCGTGCTCGAGCTGATCGTCGTGCCCCATGTTGCGAGCGGCGGAGGGTAGATAGCCGGTCACGACGTTCCAGCCGACACGGCCGTTGGTGAGGTGATCGAGAGTCGACATGCGACGGGCGAACGGATACGGATGCTCGTAGGCTGTTCCCGCGGTGATCCCGAATCCGAGGTTCTCCGTCACCAGCGCCATCGCCGAGACGAGCAGCACCGGGTCGTTCACCGGAACCTGGGCGCCGTAACGGATCGCGGCCTCGTTCGACCCGCCGTAGACGTCGTAGGTGCCGAGCACATCGGCGATGAAGATGCCGTCGAAGGTGCCGCGTTCGAGCAGTTTCGCGAGCTCCGTCCAATAGGTCAGGTCCTTGTAACGCCAGGCCTGATCGTCGGGATGACGCCACATCCCGCTCGACTGGTGGGCGACGCAATTCATGTCGAAGGCGTTGAAACGGATCTGGCGCGGAGCTGTCTGGTCTGGCATGCGGCTATTTTCGCGGACTGGTGGAGTGGATGCCGCTCCCACCCGACTTATGGCGTCACACAGCCACGCCATCGAAGCCGCCACAATACGCTCGCCGAGTCAGCCATCCCAACAACAAGTCCGAAAGGCACCGATGATCCGGATCGAACAGCTCACCAAGGTCTTCGGCACCGGAAGCGATGCCACCGTCGTGCTCGATCACCTCGATTTCAGCGTGGCGGCCGGCGAGATCTTCGCGGTGGTCGGACCGAGCGGAGCAGGCAAGAGCACGCTGGCCCAGTGCGTCAGCCTGCTCGAGCGGCCGACATCCGGTTCCGTCGTCGTGAATGGCGAAACGCTGTCCCGACTCTCCGAAAAGCAATTGCGGGTCGCCCGTCGCCGAATCGGCACGATCTTCCAGAGCGACGGCCTCTTCGGTCGACGCACGGCTGCCGCGAATATCGCGTTGCCACTCGAGTATCTCGGCGTGACCGCGGCGGAGTCTCGCCGTCGGGTCGCGGAGCTGCTCGACCTCGTCGGGCTTTCCGACCGGGCGAGGTACTACCCGCACCAGCTCTCCGGCGGCCAGCGCCAGCGCGTCGGTATTGCGCGTGCCCTCGCCCTCCGACCCTCCGTTCTGCTGTCGGATGAGGCGACTTCGGGCCTCGACCCCGACGCCACAGCGTCGATCGTCGCCCTGCTCAAGCAGCTGCGCGACGACCTCGACCTGTCGATCCTCTTCATCACGCACGAGATGGATACCGTGCTAAAGGTCGCCGACTCCGTCGCACGTCTCGACCATGGACACATCGTCGAGTCGGGCAGCCTCGTCGACCTGCTGAGCACCCCGTCCTCAAACCTCGGACGTGCCCTCCAGCCCCGCCGCGGCCACGACACCGCCCCGCGCGAATCGACCACCTGGTTCGTCACCTACGGCGCGAAGCCGGTTCCGACCGACTGGGTGATACGGCTCGCGAGCGAGCTCGGCACCAGCGTCGACCTGCTCGGGGCATCCATCCAGAATCTCAATGGGGCGGCCGTCGGGAACGCGACGATTGCGGTCGGCGGATTCGAGCCGCGGCGCATCGAGGCTGCTCTCGTCGGACTCGGATTGCACGCGGAGCAGGATGTCGCCACCGCAGAACTCCTGGAGCATGTCGAATGAGCCTCCCCACTAATCTCTCCGTGCCGATCGGAGAAATCCCGGCGCTCGTCTTCCCCGCCCTCGGCGACACGCTCACCATGGTCGGAATCACGATGGCAATCGTCGCGCTCGTCGGAATCCCACTCGGATGTCTCGTGCACAACCTCGCACCGGGCGGACTGTTCGAGAATCCACTCCCTCACACCATGCTGAGCTGGGCCGTGAGCATCGGACGCTCACTTCCGTTCCTCATCCTGATGGCAGCGATCGTTCCGTTCACCCGGCTGCTGACCGGCACCAACATCGGCATCCCGGCCGCCGTCGTTCCGATGTCGATCGCCGGGATCGCCTTTTTCACGCGCATCGTCGAGAACTCGCTGCGCTCGGTGCCGCCGTCGCTGACACGCGTGGCGCGGGCATCCGGAGCATCACCGCTGCAGATCATCCGCACGGCTCAGCTGAGCGAAGCGGTGCCGTCGATCGTCGGCGGACTCACCATCAACACCATCGCGATGATCGAATACTCGGCCATCGCCGGCACGATCGGCGCCGGCGGCATCGGCTACGTCGCGGTCACCTACGGCTACGAGCGGTTCGACAACGGGGTGATGCTCGCGACGATCATCATCCTCGTCGTGCTCGTCGCCACCCTACAATTCGCCGGTGATCAGCTGGTGCGGCGGCTCACGCCCTGGGCTCGTCGTTCGACCATCGTCACGGCAGCACAGCAACGCCGAATGGCTCGCGAACTCTCTTAATTCCCCCCTACGCAGCACACAACAGGAGCACAGCCATGTCATCAGACGACCAGATCACACCGACACCGACACCGACCCCGACC
>JAYVNU010000277.1:0-10361 GCA_043758345.1 Lacisediminihabitans sp. | reverse complement strand
GGAACTGAGCGGTTACCTCCGGCGGGATCCAAACCGTCCACGTGCGCTCGAGGTGCTCATCGAGCTCGATCTCGTCGATCCGAACAGCGAGGGTGCTCCGGTCGTCTCAGACAACCCGACTCCCATCGGCGACGCGGCGATGGTGCCCCTCGTCGGACGCATTGCCGCGGGCATCCCGATCACGGCGGAAGAGCAGATCGACGAGGTCTTCCCGCTTCCTCGGCAGTTGGTCGGAAAGGGCGAGTTGTTCATGCTCAAGGTGGTCGGCGAGTCGATGATCGACGCGGCCATCTGCGACGGCGACTGGATCGTGGTGCGCAAAGAGAAGACCGCGCAGAACGGCGATATCGTCGCCGCGATGCTCGACGGAGAGGCAACCGTCAAGGTCTTCCAGCAGCGCGACGGGCACACCTGGCTGTTGCCGCGCAACAGTGCGTTCGCCCCGATCCTCGGCGACTACGCTGAGCTGCTCGGCAAGGTCGTCGCTGTGCTGCGGTCGGTCTGATCCTGCGGTTGGTGTGATGCTGCGGTCGACGTGATGCTGCGGTCCATCACATGCTCAGTGGGCCAGTTCAGACAATCGGGGCCAACGCGTCGAACTGCACTGCGAGGACTGCCCCATTCAGGCAGCAGTCCACCCGCCGAGTGGAGGTTGCGTTCAGTGCTGGTGGGCGAGCCGCACGGCGCGCGTCGCCTCCAGCACGTTGGTCAACGATGCGACGGTCTCGTCATAGCCCCTGGTCTTCAATCCGCAGTCCGGGTTCACCCAGACCTGACGTTCCGGGATCGCGGCAAGGGCGATGGTGATCAGGTCGGTGACCTCGGCGACGGACGGAACACGCGGTGAATGGATGTCGTAGACGCCCGGTCCGATGCCGCGCCCGAAACCACTCGAGCGGATGTCGGACACGACCTCCATCTTCGATCGCGCGGCCTCGATGGAGGTGACATCCGCGTCGAGGTTGTCGATCGCCTCGATGACGACACCGAACTCGGAATAGCAGAGGTGCGTATGGATCTGGGTCTCCGTGCGCACGCCGGACGTCGCGAGCCGGAACGATCCGACCGACCAGTCGAGATAGGCGGGCTGGTCGACCGTCTTGAGCGGAAGCAGTTCGCGGAGCGCCGGCTCGTCGACCTGGATGATTCGGATGCCGGCGGCTTCGAGGTCCGCGATCTCGTCGCGAAGTGCGAGCGCGACCTGGTTCGCGGTCTCGGCGAGCGGCTGGTCGTCGCGGACGAACGACCAGGCGAGGATCGTGACCGGCCCGGTCAGCATCCCCTTAACCGGCTTCGCGGTGAGGCCCTGCGTGTAGGTCGACCACTCGACCGTGATCGGGAATGGCCGCGAGACGTCGCCCCAGAGGATCGACGGGCGTGTGCAGCGGCTCCCATAGCTCTGCACCCAGCCGTTCTGGGTGACGGCGAATCCCTCGAGGTGCTCGGCGAAATACTGCACCATGTCGTTACGTTCAGGCTCGCCATGCACGATGACGTCGAGCCCGATCGACTCCTGAAGCTCGACGACGGATCGGATCTCCGCACGCATCGCCTCGCGGTACTCGGCCTCGGTAATCCGACCCGCAGCGAACGCCGCCCGTGAACGGCGAATGTCACCGGTCTGCGGAAACGACCCGATGGTCGTCGTCGGAAGAAACGGCAAGTGCAGGGCGGAAGCCTGCGCCGCGAGTCGCCCGGCATAATCCCCGCGGGTGAAGTCGGCGGCACCGAGCGCCGCAGCACGCGCGCGAACGGCGCCATCCCTCACCCCGACGGCGCTGTGACGGTCCGCGAGTGCCGAGCTCGCGGCATCCAGCTCCGTGTGAATGGACGCGACGCCCTCGGTCAGGCCGCGAGCGAGGATGGCGACCTGGTCGACCTTCTGGTCGGCGAAGGCGAGCCAGCTCGTGAGTTGGTCGGCGAGCAGCGGCTCATCGTCGACGGAGTGCGGAACGTGGAAGAGGGAGGTGGATGTCGTCACCGCGACAGTGGGCGAGAGTTCACCGAGAGCACCGAGGGTGGCGAACGCGGCAGCGAGGTCTCCGCGCCAGATGTTGTGACCGTCGATCACCCCGCCGACCAGCGTCTTCGTGGTGGTGAACCCCCGCGGGAGCGAGCCGCGCACGAGGTCGAGTCCGATCGCTTCGATCGGGGTGGCATCGAGCACCTCGAGAGCATCGTCGAGGCTCGCGTACGGGGCGGCGACGAAGATCTGCGGCCGCACGATGACGGAGCTCAACAGGTCGTAGGCGTAACGGGTTGCGCGCAGTACCTCGTCCCGCGGGATGTCGATGCTCTCGCTCACGAGGCCAGGCTCATCGAACTGCACCCAGTCTGCACCGACAGCCGCGAGGGCTGCGAGGAGTTCGGCGTAGACCGGGAGCAGGTCGTGAAGACGATCGAGCGGGAGATAGCCATCCGGTGCGCCCTCGCTCGGCTTACTGAGCAGAAGGAGGGTGACCGGCCCGACGATGACGGGGCGCGTTCGGTAACCGCTGACGCTCGCCTCCGCCACCTCCCGGATGAGGCGGTCGGAGGCGAGACGGAAGACCGTCTCCGGACCGATCTCCGGTACGAGGTAGTGGTAGTTCGTGTCGAACCACTTCGTCATCTCCGCCGGAGCGGTGTCGCCAGTGCCGCGGGCGATCGCGAAATAGCCGGCGAGATCGAGGGTGCCATCTTCGGCGACCAGGGAGGCGAACCTGGTGGGGATCGCACCGACGGTGACCGCGGCATCCAGCACCTGGTCGTAATAGGAGAACGCCTCGGGGATCGATGAATTCTCGGCCCCGAGCCCGAGGGAGACGAGCCGTTCTCGGGTCACCCGGCGAAGCTCGGCCGCCGTCGACTCGAGCTCGTCGACGCTGATCTTTCCACCCCAGAAGGCCTCCACGGCTTTCTTCAACTCACGGCGGCGACCGATTCGCGGGTATCCGAGGATGCTGCCGGTGGGGAAGGCTGGAGCGCTCATGCTGGTTCCTTGCTCTGGTGACGGGAGAGATGAAGCTCGTTGAGCACTGCCACGACGGCCTTGTGCTGATTGAACGTGTAAAGGTGGAGTCCCGGGGCGCCCCCGGAGAGAACCGCCGTCGACAGCGCGATGGCGTGCTCCGTGCCGATCTCGAGCTGCTCATCCGGTGAGTCTGTGGCGTGAAGGCGACGCGAGAGCTCATCCGGCCTGCGCTCCCCCGTCATCTCGAGGATACGTTCGAGTCGCGTCGGACTCGTCGCCGGCATGAGCCCGGGAACGATCGGGATGGTCACCCCGCCGGCACGCGCCTCATCGACGAAACGCAGATACTCATCCGCATGGAAGAAAAGCTGGGTGATCGCCATGGTCGCGCCCGATACCTGCTTCGCGAGCAGGGTATCGATGTCCTGGTTGGACCGAACAGACCGCGGATGCCCGTTCGGGAAAGCCGCGACGGCGACGCGGACCTTCTGGCGGCTATCAGGAAGCCGCCCGCCCGGCCCGTTTCGCGAGGCGAGCGTCGCGTACTGCGCCCTCTCGGTCTGCACGCGATGGATCAGCTGCACCAGTTCGGAGGCACTGCCAAGGTCACCGAGAAACTGGTCGCCCTCGACGGCGCCCTCCGGCGGATCGCCGCGCAGGGCGAGAAAACTGGTGATCCTGGCATCGAGGAACTCGCGAACGAGTCGATTCGCCTCGAAGTGCGATGAGCCGACGCAGGTGAGATGCGCGAGCGGGTGAACGGAGGTCTCGGTGAGGAGGTAACGGAGCACTGCGAGCGAACTCTGACGCGAGGACCCGTTCGCACCGTAGGTGACCGACATGAAGTCCGGACCGGTCGCGGCCAGTCGCTGAATCGTCTGCCAGAGGGCGATCTCCGCCGTCGCGGACCGAGGCGGGAAGAGTTCGAACGAGAACGGTACATCGAACGTGGTGGTCACGCGGTGCTCCATTCGGTCATCCGGTCACGGGTTCGGCGGGTGTCGATCCGTGGGCGGGTGCCGGGCTCGGCTGTCGCTCGCCGCCCCGACGTTCGCGGGCGCTTCATTTAGAGTACTCATGGCGCGACCGATGGTGACAAAGTATTACGCCGGAACGACCGCGAACGGCCGAAGTGCCGGAGCGAATTCTTCGGTGACGAACACTCGCGCGCGCGTTCCCGCCTCCTCGTAGGTGGTCGAAAGAATGCGCGCATGATCGTGGAGAGAGGCCACCAGATCGCCGCGGTCATAGGGAATCAGCAGGTCGAGCTCGATCGACGGTGACGGAAGGTTCGCCGCGATGCGGGCGAGCAACTCGTCGATGCCCTCACCGGTGCGCGCGGAGACGAAGATCGCCGTAGGTTCGAGACCCTGGAGCACCAGACGTTGGTCGGCATCCACGAGGTCGCTCTTGTTGAAGACCACGATCTCCGGGATGTGACGGGCCTCGACCTCGCCGATGACATCCCGAACGGTCGCCAACTGGCTTCCCGGATCGGGGTGGGATCCGTCGACGACGTGGAGGACGACGTCTGAATCGGCGATCTCCTCGAAGGTTGACCGGAATGCCTCCACCAGCTGATGCGGCAGATTGCGGACAAAACCGACGGTATCGGTGAGCGTATAGGTCTGGCCGTCTTCCGTCAGGTTCTTGCGAACGGCAGTATCGAGCGTCGCGAACAGGGCGTTCTCGACGAGCGCTCCGGCACGGGTGATCCTGTTGAGCAGCGACGACTTACCAGCGTTCGTATACCCAGCGATCGCGACGGACGGCACCGATTTGCGATTGCGGTTCGCCCGCTTCGCCTCACGAGCAGGTTTGAATCCGAGGATCTGTTTCTTGAGGCGCGACATACGGGTGTGGATGCGGCGACGGTCGAGCTCGATCTTCGTCTCACCCGGTCCGCGGCTCCCCATTCCGTTGCCTGCACCGACCTGCCCACCGGCCTGTCGCGACATCGACTCACCCCAGCCGCGCAGGCGGGGAAGCAGGTATTCGAGCTGGGCGAGTTCGACCTGGGCTTTGCCCTCTCGGCTCTTGGCATGCTGGCTGAAGATGTCGAGGATGACGGCCGTGCGGTCGATCACCTTGACGCGCACGACGTCTTCAAGCGCGCGGCGCTGGCTGGGGGCGAGCTCACTGTCGACGATGACGGTGTCGGCTCCGGATGCCGCGACGACATCCCGAAGTTCGATGGCCTTGCCCTTTCCGAAGAAGGTGCTCGGGTCGGGATTCGGTCGGCGCTGCAAAAGTCCGTCGAGTACGACAGCCCCGGCGGTCTCCGCGAGGGCGGACAGTTCGCGCATCGAATTCTCGGCCTCCACTGAGCCGCCCTGCGAATAGATGCCGATGAGAACCACGCGCTCGAGCCGCAGCTGCCGGTACTCGACCTCGGTGACGTCTTCGAGCTCTGTGGAGAGCCCTGCGACGCGACGAAGTGCTGCGCGATCCTCGCGATCGAACTGCTCGCCGTCATCGCTGGTCGAGCGGGAGTCGAGACCCTCGGTCTGCAGTGCCTGGGCTCCGCTTCCGGTGAAAAGCGAGTAACCGGACGACCTGGCTGCGGCTCGCGCAAGAACCCTGTCGATGATGTCCACTTCCTGTGGCTCCGACGGTTCTTTCTCAATCATTTCGTTAACCTTAGCTCCTCATATTTCGGTAGGTTTCTCTCCATGGCCAATGAGCATTACTTCTCATCGGACCCGGAGAGTGAAGTCAAACTTCGCCAGATTCGAGTGCCGCTGTCTGGTCAGTTCTACGATCTGACCACCTCGAACGGCATTTTCAGCCCCGAGCGCATCGACGCGGGAACTCACGTGCTCCTGGCCAACACTCCTGTCGCTCCCCCGGGTGGGGACTTTCTTGATCTCGGCTGTGGCTGGGGGCCGATCGCGCTGACCCTGGCGCTCGATTCCCCGCATTCCACGGTGTGGGCGGTCGACGTCAACGAACGGGCGCTCGATCTCGTCCGACGGAATGCCGAAGCCCTTAGCCTCGATAATGTCAACGCCGTCAGGCCCGAGGATGTTCCCGCGGGTGTCTCGTTCCGCACCATCCGCTCGAATCCGCCGATCCGCGTCGGGAAAGAAGAGTTGCACAGCATGCTCGAGACCTGGCTCCCCCGCCTGGAATCGGAGTCGGATGCGTGGCTCGTTGTGCAGCGCAACCTCGGCGCGGACTCGCTTCACCGCTGGCTAGAGGGAAGCCTTCCCGAGCATTTCACCGTCTCCCGGGCAGCCACGAATAAGGGCTACCGCGTGCTGCGGGTTCGTCGACGCTGACGTTCTGCGAACACCCGTTCAGACCGTCAGGTCACCCTCGAAGACAAGCTCGGCCGGGCCGCTCAGCGAGACGTGTTCGCCATCCTCCGTGGCCCACATCCGCACACCGAGGCTTCCCCCCGGCAGCGTGACCCTCCAGTTGTCGGGCGCGCTCTGGCCGGCCCAATGGCGCGTCGCAAGGGCCGCAGCCGCAGCTCCGGTGCCGCAGGAAAGCGTCTCACCGCTGCCACGCTCGTGTACCCGCATGCGGATATGCCCGACGCCATCACGAACGAGTGGCTCGAGCGGCACCACGAATTCGACGTTGACCCCCTCGATCGGCTCCGGATCGAGGTGCGGGATGAACGAAAGGTCGGCCGATTCGAGTTCGTCCTCACTCGACAGGGCGACGACGACATGAGGATTGCCGACATTGATTCCGAGCCCCGGACGGGCGACCTGCAGGTTCTTCGCGCGAACGAGCGGCTCACCGCCGTCGAGCGACCAGCGACCTAGGTCGACCTGGAATCCGTTCGTATTCCGTTGGAGGTCTCGCACTCCGCCCCTCGTGCCAATCGACAGGGTCTCGCCCTGGCCGAGTTCGACCATCCCGTTCTCGATGAGATAGCGCGCGTAGACCCGGATGCCGTTGCCACACATCTCCGACGGGGAGCCGTCGGCATTGTGGTAGTCCATGAACCACTCGGCCGCGTCGTCCTCAGCGAGGGCAGCGGCACCGTCGGGGAGATTCTGCGAGCGGACGGCCCTGATGACCCCGTCTCCGCCGACTCCGAAATGGCGGTCGGCGATCGCCGCGAGCTGGCTCGGGGTGAGATTCACCTCGCCGTCGGGGTCCAGGAAGAAAACGAAGTCGTTTCCGGTTCCGTGACCCTTGGTGAAGTGAAGTTCAGGCATGCGACAACACTAGTTCGAGCGCGGTGCTCGCCCTGTCGGCGTCATCCGAGTCCAGCCAACTCGCCGGGTAACGTCCGAACCAGCCGACCTGCCGCCGAGCGTATCTGCGGGTCAGCACGGCGCTCGCTTCGATCGCCTCGGCCTCCGTCGCCTCTCCGTGCACCTGCGCGAGCGCCTGGGCGTAGCCGATCGCGCGTGCCGCAGTCGCGCCGAGGCCGGTGCGCTCGAGTGCGGCAGCCTCATCCACGATTCCTTGGCGCCACATCCTCGCGACCCGCTCGTCAAGCCTCGGCACGAGCGCCGCGCGCTCGGTGCGGACCCCGACGATCGAGGTCGGTCTCCATAAAGACGATTCGTCGGGAAGACCCGTTCCGAACGGTTCTCCCGTGAGTTCGACCACCTCGAGGGCGCGGACGATTCGTCGTCCGTTGTGCGGGCCTATCGCCTCCGCGGCAGCCGGGTCGAGCTGCGCGAGTCGCCGTGACAGCATTCCCGAACCCGACTCGAGCAGCTCTGCTTCGAGACGGGCGCGGATGCCCGCATCCGTTCCCGGGAACCGGAAATCCCAGAGAACCGAGGAGACGTAGAGTCCGGAACCGCCGACCAGGATCGGGAGCGCACCGCGCTGGAGGATGCCGTCGATGGCGGCCCGGGCATCCACCTGATAGTCGGCGACGCTGGTCTCATCGCGTGGGTCGAACACATCGAGAAGGTGGTGTCGGATTCCTCGCCGCTCCGCTTCCGGGAGCTTGGCCGTGCCGATATCCATGCCTCGATAGAGCTGCATGGCGTCGGCGTTGACGATCTCGGCGATGATTCCGCGCTCTGCCAGCAGCTCAGCCAGGTCGAGGGAGAGAGCGGACTTGCCGGTGCCGGTGGCACCCACGATCGCGACGAGGTGCCCCTCGGGACCGCGGTGGGGGTTAGCGCTGCCCGTCACGGAGATCGTAGATCGGGGTGGTGCTGACGGGGACGGGAGCCGACTCGACCCTCAGCGTCGGGAGCCCGAGCGAGACGGCGGCCCGTGCCGATCCTCCGGAGTGGGTCGGCACGGCGCAGGATGCCTCCTCCGCCCGATCCCAGGCGTCCCCCGCGCGCGTGTGGCGGATGTTCAGCGGCGCTCCATCGGCGGAGTCGGCGATCAGGTAGTAGGGCTTCGCTTCGGAGATGCGCACCGTGACGACATCGCCGGGACGCGGGACGTCGCTCTGCGGTGGAAGGTCGAAATGCACAAGGCGACCATCTTCGGCGCGGCCCGACAGGCGATGGGTATCGGCGTCTTTCGACCCCTCGGCCCCGACGAGCACGCGCACCTCCCGCCCGACGAGCTCGAGATTCTGCTGCCAGGCCAGTCTGTTCTGTAGCGCGACGAGTCGCTCGTAACGCTGTTGGACGACGGCCTTCGGCACCTGGTCGTCCATGGTCGCGGCCGGGGTGCCCTCGCGGATCGAATACTGGAAGGTGAAGGCGGTTGCGAACCGAGCCTGCTCGACGACGCGAAGGGTCTCCTCGAAGTCTTCCTCCGTCTCGCCGGGGAAACCGACGATGATGTCGGTCGAGATCGCGGCGTTCGGGATACGGGCCCGCACCCGTTCGAGGATCCCGAGGAACTTCTTCGAGCGGTAGCTCCGACGCATCGACTTGAGGATGCGGTCGGAGCCCGACTGGAGTGGCATGTGCAGTTGGGGCATCACACTCGGGGTCTCCGCCATGGCGTCGATGACGTCGTCGGTGAAGGCCGCCGGATGGGGGCTCGTGAAGCGGATGCGCTCGAGCCCCTCGATCCGCCCGGCAGCACGAAGCAGTTTGGAGAACGCCTGGCGATCGCCGAATTCGACGCCATAGGAGTTCACGTTCTGGCCGAGAAGGGTGACCTCGATGGCTCCGTCGTCGACGAGCAACTGGATCTCGGCGAGGATGTCCCCGGGTCGGCGATCCTTCTCCCTGCCCCGCAGAGCCGGAACGATGCAGAACGTGCAGGTGTTGTTGCAGCCGACCGAGATAGAAACCCACCCGCTGTAGGTCGACTCGCGTTTGGTCGGAAGGGTCGACGGGAAGACATCCAGCGACTCGAGGATCTCCAACTGCGCTTCATCGTTGTGTCGTGCGCGTTCGAGGAGCGCCGGGAGTGCCCCCATGTTGTGCGTGCCGAAGACGACATCGACGTAAGGTGCCTTCTCGAGGATGACGTTCTTGTCTTTCTGGGCGAGACAGCCGCCGACCGCGATCTGCATGCCGTCATGCGCGCGCTTGGTGCTCGCGAGGTGTCCGAGTGTTCCGTACAACTTGTTGTCGGCGTTCTCGCGCACCGCGCAGGTATTGATCACGACGACATCGGCCTGCTCGCCGTTGGCCAACACGTATCCGGCAGCCTCGAGAGACCCGCTCAGCCGCTCGGAATCGTGCACGTTCATCTGGCACCCGAAGGTGCGGACCTCGTAGGTGCGCGGACGCGTGAGGACAGCGGATGATGCGGCGAAGGTCATGATCGCCCCAGTCTACGGCCGCTCCCGTGTGGCACCGCCTGAGCGCTCGTACCCCGGGACCGCGGCTACTGCTTGCTGAGCGTGACGGTGACGGTCTTGGCGGTCACCGACGTCGTGCCCGTCGCAGCTATGGTGCCGGTCGCCGGTGAATACCGCCCGACATAGTCGAGGTAGCCGTCGGCGGCGTCGATATGGATGTGGAGCGACAGCACACCGGCCCGAACGGCCCAGGTATCCCCTGACTCGTCGAAGCTGTTCGCGCCGTAAGTGACGGTGACGGTGTGATCTTTGTGGAGGGTGAAGACCGAGAGGTCGCCAGCCGAGTCGGTGCCCGACCAGGTCGTACCATCCGGCTCGACCACGAGCCCGATCAGGGCACCGGTGTCGACGGGGGCCGGTGTGACCGATGCCGACGTCGTAGGTGTTGCCGATGGCGGCGTCGCACTCATCCCGCACCCGGTGAGAACCAGTGACACGACCAGCGCGAGCACCCCGGCACGAGACTTTCGGGTCTGTTTCACGTTCCCGATGATAGCCACGCTATTCGGACCGACGGGACGGTCAAGCCCACATCTCAGCGGAAGCGCACACCGCCCGAGCGGCTGCTCGCATGGCCGGCAAGGGCGTCATCGACTGCAGCCCGCACGATCGATGACGAATATCCCTTGCGCATCAGAAAGCCGGTGAGGCGTCTCTTCGCGGTCTCCAGGTCGAAGGAGTGCAGCTGAGGTGCGCGCTTCAGCGCCA
>JAYVNU010000276.1:0-10374 GCA_043758345.1 Lacisediminihabitans sp. | reverse complement strand
AGCCACGGCGATCGAGAAAACTCATGTCGTGAAGCCTACGGGAGGGGTTCTTCCCTGAGGCTCTTGGCTCGCCTCTAGACGAACGCGGCCTTGCCCGTGATAGCACGACCGACGATGAGGGTGTTCATCTCGCGCGTTCCCTCGTAGGAGTAGATGGCTTCCGAGTCGATGAAGAACTTCATGACGCCGTAGTCCATGACGATGCCGTTACCGCCCATCAGTTCGCGACACCAGGCGACCGTCTCGCGCATCCGGCTCGTCGTGAATTCTTTCGCGAGGGAAGAGTGCTCGTCGCGCTGCGCGCCCTCGTCGAGCATCTGGCTGACTCGCGTGACCATGCCGATCGAGGAGGTGATGTTGCCGAGAGACTTCGCGAGCAGCTCCTGCACGAGCTGGTGGGAGGCGATCGGCTTACCGAACTGGATGCGCTCGCCGGCGTACTTCACCGCGGCCTCGTATGCGCCCACTGAGTTGCCCACCGCGGCCCACGCCACCTCGGCGCGGGTCAGCCGCAGCACGGCGGCCGTGTCACGGAACGACGTCGACTTCTGCAGCCGGTTCGCCTCCGGGACGATCATGTCGGTGAAGGTGATGTCGGCGTTCTGCACGATGCGAAGCGCCTGCTTGTTCTCGATGCGGGTTGCCGAGTATCCCTGTGTCGTGGTCGGGACGATGAAGCCCTTCACCTGGTTGTCGTCCGCATCCCGGGCCCAGACGATCGTGACATCGCTGATCGAGCCATTGCCGATCCAGCGCTTCGCACCGTTGATGACCCAGGTGTCGCCGTCACGCTTCGCGACCGTCTGGAGTCCTTGCGCGGTGTCGGATCCGGAGAGCGGCTCGGTCAGGCCGAACGCGCCGAGCAGCTCGCCACTCGCGAACCGGGGGAGCCACTCCGCGCGCTGCTCGGCGGAGCCGGCGACCGCGATGGAACCCATGACGAGACCGTTCTGCATGCCGACGAGGGTTGCCACGCTGGCATCCACGCGAGCGAGTTCGAGGGCGACCCAGCCGCGAAAGACGGCGCTGTTCGGAAAGCGTCGGGTCTCCTCGTAGGGCTGGCCGAAGAGTCCGAGGTCGGCGAGCTTCGTGACGATCTCGCGCGGGAAGAATTCGCCCCTGTTCCAGAGGTCGTTCATGATGGGGCGCACCTCGGCCTCGAGGAAGGCGCGAAGCTCCATGATGAGTGACTTCTCTTTATCGGTGAGCGCGTTCTCATAGCCGTAGAAGTCGCTGACGAGCGGCTCGAATGTCGACATAGTGGTAACTCCAGTTGCTTCGTGATGGGGCGGCCGGTCGGGAGAGCCGAATTCGACTCTAAGCCGGGTCGGGCGAGGGGTTAAGCCCTTGGTACTTTTGATGCACGGCCCGAGGCGCGCGCCTGTTTCCACTTGTAGAACGCTGCCAAAAGCTTTCAGCGAGCTTTCACACTTCAGACAGGATGTTCCGGATGTTCGTCAGGATCACCAACACGCCGCGCCCGTACGCCTGGGGCTCCACAACTGCGCTCGCGCAGCTGCTCGGCACCGAGCCGACCGGCGAGCCGGAAGCCGAACTGTGGCTCGGCGCGCATCCGGGGTCGCCGAGCATCATCCTCGATCCGGGATTTCCACCGGACCTGGCAGCATGGATCGCGGATGACCCGGCCGCCGCGCTCGGACCGCTCGCGGCATCCGGTCGGCTGCCGTTTTTGCTGAAGATTCTCGCGGCGGCGTCACCGCTGTCGCTGCAGGCGCACCCGACCCCGGCGCAGGCGGCTCTCGGATTCGCCCGGGAAAACGCCCTCGGCATCCCGCTCGATTCACCGGAGCGCAACTATCGGGACGCCTATCCGAAACCCGAACTCATCTACGCGCTGAGCCCAACCTTCGACGCCCTCTGCGGATTCCGGCCGGTCGAGTCGGCTCGTGCTCTCGTCAACTCGTTCCTCGATGCGGATTCCCGCCGTGCCGATCCGCAGCCGCAGCCGCTCGAAGACCTGCTCCAGTCCCTGCACTCGGACGACGCACCCCGCACCACCCTCGAGTGGCTGCTGTCGAACGGGGCGGGGGTCGCGTCGCTCGTGTCGCTGGTGACGGAGCTCGCGCCATCCGTGTCCGGCTTCACGCTCGAATGCTCGACCGTCGAAGAGCTCTCCGTCGAGTATCCGGGCGATCCTGGCATCGTGATCTCGCTGCTGCTCAACCGGGTGCGACTCGTTCAAGGTGAGGCGCTCTACCTGCCGGCCGGCAACATCCACGCCTACCTCGAGGGGGTCGGGGTCGAGCTGATGGCGGCGTCCGACAACGTGTTGCGCGGCGGTCTGACTCCCAAGCATGTCGATGTCGCCGAGCTGTTGAGCGTGCTCGACTTCCGCACCCAGCCGGTGCCGTATCTTGCGCCGATCGTCGTCAGCCCGGCGCTCGAGCTGTTTCGTCCGGATGCCTTGGAAGACGGGGGTGCGGGCGTCGAGCTTGCCGATGCCGATGCCGGTGCCGGTGCCGGTGCCGGTGCCGGTGGCTCGGGGGTCGGCTTTGAGCTCGCGAGGGTGACCGGGGATGCGAAGCTCGACCTGGTGGGGCCGGCGATCGCGATCTGCACGGCCGGGTCGTTCACTGTCGCGGGATCTGTTTCGACGTATTCGGTGCGGCACGGCGAGTCGGTCTATATCACTCCCGAGGAGGCACGACTGGCGATCACCGGCGACGGGGCGCTCTTCGTCGCGACCACGGGGCGGTAGGGGGGCGGCCAGCCGGCTGGATCTTCATCCCGGCCGCCCTTCACCCCGCTCGCCCTTCACTCCGCTCGCCCTTGACCCCGCTGACCTCGCCGATCGCTGACATCTCGCACGTCTCTCACACCTCGCGCATCACGCTGAAAACGCAGGAGATACTCGGCGAATCGAGCAAAACAGGCTTCTTTTGACAAAATAGTCGCGAAACTCCTGCGTTTTGGGTGAGACCGGGCCTGGCTCGGCGGGGTGGCTCTTCCTCCACATGCTGTTGTCGTTGGGCACTCTCGACATTGTTGGACGACTTCCGTCGGCCATTCAGCCGGAAGCGGATGCTCAACGCATGAACTCGATCGCAGCATGCATTCACAGCGCAGGCTGGTTCCTTCGCCGCCGGGACCTGCTTCGACTCGGCTACAGCGACAAGAACGTGCGTGATGCGCTCGCCTGTCACAGCATTTTGCGCGTCCGTCAGGGCTGGTACTCCCTGCCGGATGCCCCGGACTCAGCTATCGAGGCAGTACGGGTCGGCGGCCGACTGACGTCGACGTCCGCGCTCGAGAGCTACGGGCTCCCGGTACCCAGGACACCCCAACTTCACATCGCTGTTCCCGAGACGGCAAGCAGGCTTCGCACAGCACACGACCGGTTCGCTCTGCTTGCGGGCGACGTATCCATCTGCATTCACTGGAATGATGTATCACGGCGGGGCCAGGATTCCTGGCGCGTCTCGCTCGACGACGCGTTGCTCGCGGCGATCTGTGAGCAGCCGAAATTCGTGGCGATCGCCTGCGCCAGTGCTGTCGCGCGCAGGAAGGGATGGTCGCGCGCGCGAATGGATGCTGTGTTCGCGCGTGCTCCCGAGCGGGTGCGGGTCTGGCGGCCGCTGGTGAGCTGGCTCGACGATTCCCACGGGGAGACCTTCCTTCGGCTCGAATTCGACCGGGTCGGGATCGACTACGAGCAGCAGGCTCGTGTTCGCGGCGTCGGACTGCTGGATTTCCGAGTGGGAGTACACACGTACGTCGAAATGGACGGAGCGCAACACGACCTGAACTGGATCGGCGAGGCGCCGAGCTCGTGGGAGCACTACCTCGACCGCGACACCTCCATGGCGATCACCAGCAAATACGTTCTTCATTTTTCTTACCGCCAGCTTTACTCTGACCTCCCCCGAGTTATAGCCGCGATCTCACAGCGGATAGCGGATGATGCGGCTCTCGACCAGCGGCGGAAGCGACATCCATTCCGTTCCCGCTCCACATCGCCGCATCTCGCTGCCCTCCGAAAACGCAGGAGAATCGCGGCAATTCGAGCAAGAGAGGCCCGTTTTGCTCGTTAGGACGAGACTCTCCTGCGTTTTCGGAACGTTGTGCGAGGGAGGACGGGGAGCCGTGGGTGGCCACGCAACGCGCTTGGCCGCGGCCGGCTACGCCACGCGCTCGCCGAACGCACGGCGGTAGGCCGTCGGCGTCGTCTGCAGCACCCTGAGGAAGTGGTGCCGCATCACCGCGGCCGCACCGAACCCGGTTTCGGCCGCGACGGACTCGAGGGGGAGATCCGTGGTCTCGAGCAGCAGCTGGGCGCGGATGATGCGTTGCCGGTTGAGCCACGCCGCCGGCGTCGTCCCCATGTCGGCGCGGAAACGGCGAGCGAAGGTGCGGGACGACATGAGTGCCTTCCTGGCCAGCTGCTCGATGGGCAGATTCTCGCGAAGGTTCTCGAGCATCCACTCGGCGACTTCGGCGAAGGAGTCCGCACAGTTCTCCTGGATGGGGAACGCGATGTACTGCGACTGCCCACCGTCGCGCTGGGGCGGCACCACCATGCGTCGGGCGACGACGTTCGCGACGGCGGCGCCGAGCTCTTTCCGCACGATGTGCAGGGCCGCATCGATGCCTGCCGCTGTTCCCGCGCTCGTAACGACCTTGTGATCCTCGACGAAGAGCACGTCGGGGTCGACGGTCGTCGCGGGAAAGCGCGCGGCGAGACGGTCGGTGTGCATCCAGTGCGTGGTCGATCGGCGCCCGTCGAGGATGCCCGCCTCGGCCAGTGCGAACGCCCCGCTGCAGACACTGAGCACCCATGCACCACGGGCCTCCGCCGCGCGGATCACCTCGAGATACGCCTCGTCGATGTTGTCGAACTCGTGGGCCGGAACCGCGATCAGGTCCGCATCGGCCGCAGTTTCGAGACCCTCGTCGATCATCATGTCGAACCCGAGGCTCGTGCGGACGGGCCCCGGTGTCGCCGTGGCTATCGTGAAATCGAAGGATGGCCCACCCATGTCGGAACGGTCGATTCCGAACACCTCACAGACCACACCGAACTCGAAGGGGGCAACACCGGGTAGCGCGAGCAGAACGATCTTCTTCAGCATGGCGCATCCATTCGATTGGCAGTAAAAAGACGCAAGGTGTCGAGTCTGGCACTCGCGGCAGGATATTGCAAAACATAGCGTTACTGCCATGTTCATCTTCATGGTTCTCTTCGTCACCGCCATCGTTGCCACCGTCATTGCGATACCCCGTGACGACCATCGCCGCGTCCCGACGAGGCGCCCGTGACGTCGGCGCGAGGAATGCCGCCCGCTAGCCTGTATGCATGACCTGGCTTGTGACCGGCGGCGCCGGCTATATCGGTGCTCACGTCGTCCGCGGTCTCGTCGACGCAGGGATGCGCACCGTCGTCGTCGACGATCTCTCGAGCGGGTTCGCCGCATTCGTCCCGACCAAGGTCCCGCTGGTTCGCTCCTCGATTCTCGACGGGGCGAGCCTCATCGAGACGATCCGCGAATACGACGTGACCGGGGTCATCCACGTCGCAGGCTACAAGTACGCCGGAGTGTCGGTGCAGCGCCCGCTGCACACCTACGAGCAGAACGTCACCGGCACGGCAATCCTGCTCGCGGCCATGGCGGACCGCGGTGTCGATCGGATCGTCTTCTCGTCGAGTGCAGCCGTCTACGGAAATCCGGATGTCGACCTCGTCACCGAGGACACGCCGAAGGCCCCGGCGTCACCCTACGGCGAATCGAAGCTGATCGGGGAGTGGCTGTTGCGAGACCAGGGGATCGCGGCAGGGCTCCGTCACACCTCGCTCCGCTATTTCAACGTCGTGGGCTCCGGCGATCCGACGGTGTTCGACACCAGCCCGCACAATCTGTTCCCCCTCGTCTTCGAGGCTCTCGTCGCCGGGCGAACGCCGCGCATCAACGGTGACGACTATCCGACGACCGACGGAACGAACGTGCGCGACTACATCCATGTGGCAGACCTCGCGGTGTCGCACGTGGCCGCGGCCCGCAGGCTGGATGCCGGGGAGCCGATCGAAGCGGCCTACAACCTGGGCAGCGGCACAGGCGTCTCCGTCGCCGAGATCATGACGGCGATCGCCGAAGCCACCGGGATCGATTTCACCCCGGAGATCGCGCCGAGACGCGCCGGGGACCCGGCTCGGATCGTGGCGGCCGGCGACCTCGCAGCCCGCGATATCGACTGGAAGATGCGCCATTCTCTTCGCCAGATGGTCGAAAGTGCGTGGGCCGCTCGCACCGCTTCTTCAGATTTCTGAGACACGCCACCCATTCGGGGGTAACGGCGCGTCGCGAACCCTAAACCTTTAATAGAACCTTTACGATCCGCGACTTGACGCGGACCTAACTACACCGGTGTAATTACCTCTAACGCGTTTGCACAGGTCGGTCGCATCGCGGAGGGGAGACTGTCAGATGGCGCAAGAACTGCAACGCCGCGATGTACCGGAAGACTGGTTCGTCGACCCCGTGCGACTCGGCGTGCCGGGTGTGCGGCAGGTCACCGAGGAAGACAACCCTCTCGCCTGGCAGACCGACTCGCTCTGCGCGCAGACCGATCCGGAGGCCTTCTTCCCCGAGAAGGGCGGATCGACTCGCGACGCGAAGAAGATCTGCACCTCCTGCGAGGTACGCAACCAGTGCCTGGAGTATGCGCTGCACAACGACGAGCGTTTCGGCATCTGGGGTGGGCTGTCCGAGCGCGAACGTCGCAAACTGCGGAAGCGCGCCTAATTTCCGTCCCGTAATCGGGGTGCTTCCCTCCCGTAATCGGCGTGAGGTCAGCCAATCGGGCACTGGTGGCCGCCAATAGGGGCCGATCGACGTACTTCACATGCGGAAATGTGCGTCAGCGCGCGCGGGCGCCCAACCGGATGACGGATCCCGCAACGTCGGGGTGTCCTCGTCCCGCATCCGCCGCCCGCCCTTAGTGTCGATGCGATGCACGCGACAGTCACGGCGGTACTCGTCGCCCGCACGGGGGCGGCATACCTCGGCCGAACCCTCCCGGCCCTCGCGCGCCAGACCCGCCACCCCGATTCGATCGTCGCGGTGGATGCCGGCTCCACCGACGACAGCCAAAAACTTTTGGCCGCGTCCGGGCCGACCCAGCTGATCGTCACGAGGGCGCAGCCCTTCGGCGAGGCGGTCGAGCACGCTCTCCGGGTGCTTCCGCGCTCCGATTCCGACAACGACTGGCTTTGGCTGCTCGCCCACGACAACGCCCCGCAGCCGCGCGCGCTCGAACAACTCCTCAGCGCGGTCGAGATCGCCCCGTCGGTCGCCGTCGCCGGGCCGAAGCTGATGCGCTGGGAGCAGCCCGACGTCATCGCCGAGTTCGGCGAGACTGTCACGGAACTCGGCGCCTCCGTCGCGCTCGTCGAGGGCGAACTCGACCAGGCCCAGCACGACATCCAGGATGATGTGCTCGGGGTGGCATCCGGTGGGATGCTGGTGCGCCGCTCGCTCTTCACCGCGCTCGGAGGCTTCGATCCGGCACTTCCCTCGGTGGATGCTGCCCTCGACTTCTGCGTGCGGGCTCGCCTTGCCGGATTCCGCGTCATCGTCGTGCCCGGCGCGAAGGTCGCCACCGCCGGCGCTCCGGAACTCTTCGGGCGACGGTCCATCTCTCCTCGACGCCGTGCCGGCATCGCGCGGGCGGCGCAACTGCACCGCCGGCTCGTCTACGCTCCGCGCCTCGCGCTGCCGCTGCTCTGGCTTCTCCTCGTTCCCCTCGCCGTCGTCCGCTCGCTCTGGCAACTGCTCGCGAAGCGACCCGATTTCGTCGGAGGAGAATTCGCGGCGGCCTTCTCCGCAGCGTTCGCCGGGGGGGTCGGCGTCGCCCGCCGTCGCCTTCGACGATCACGCCGGGTCGGCTGGGGCGCGATCGCCCCGCTGCGGATGTCGCCCCGAGATGCCCGGGAGCGTCGCGCCCAGGTGCGCGAGGCATCCAACTTCGTCGCGGGCTCGCGAACCTGGGAACCCTCGGCCGGGTTTATCGCCAACGGGGGACTCTGGGTGGTCGTCATCGCCGGTTTCGTCGGCGTGCTCGTCTTCGGACCGGTTGTCGGCGGCTCGGCGATCGTCGGGGGAGGCCTCCTCCCGCTCTCGAGCACCGTCGCAGAGCTCTGGAGCCATATCGGCTACGGCTGGCGTGACATCGGGTCGGGATTCACCGGGGCCGCAGATCCGTTCGCCGCCGTTCTCGCCGTGCTCGGCTCACTCACCTTCTGGTCGCCGTCGTTCAGCGTCGTGCTGGTCTACGCCCTCGCCCTTCCGCTCGCCGCTCTCGGGGCATGGTTCGCCGCCCGCCGGCTCACCACGCGACTGTGGCTCCCGGTTCTCGCCGCCGTGCTCTGGACGGTGGCGCCCCCTCTGCTGTCGGGCCTGACGGCCGGGCACCTCGGAGCGGTCATCGCACACCTGCTTCTGCCCTGGCTCGTGCTCGCCACGGTGTCGGCGCCACGATCGTGGGCAGCGTCGGCCGGGTCGGCGCTGCTGCTGGCGCTGGTCGCGGCATCCGCTCCGATTCTGTTTCCGGTGCTTCTCGTCTGCTGGCTGTCCTGGCTCGTGTCCCATCCGACCACTGTGCTGCGACTCATCGGCATCCCGATTCCTGCTCTCGCGCTGTTCGCCCCGCTCGTCGTGCAACAGGTGTTCCGGGGCACTCCGCTCGGCGCCCTCGCGGAACCTGGGGTTCCGGTCGCCGGAGGAGAATCGACGGCGTGGCAGCTCGCGCTCGGGGCATCCCGTCCCGGACTGAATGGCTGGACCGCCGCTCTCCACTCGCTGTCGCTCCCGGGTGCCGGTGCCGCCTACGTGGTCGCGGCTCTCCTGCTGCCGGTCGCCGGCCTTGCGCTCGCCGCACTCTTCCTGCCGGGCACGCGGCGAGCCGTCCCGAGTCTTGCAGTCGCCTTCCTGGGTTTCGCGACGGCGGTCGTCGGCTCGCGCATCGAGGTCTCGCTCGCCGGGTCTGTGCCAGCCTCCATCTGGCCCGGGGCGGCACTCAGCCTCTTCTGGCTCGGAGTCACCGGCGCGGCTCTCGTCGCCCTCGACGCACTCGGACGCGCATCCATCCCGCTCGGGGTGCTCGCCGGTGTCACGACCGCGATCGTCGCAGTTCCGCTGTTCGGCGCACTCTATCTCGGCACGGCCTCGGTCGAGGCGAGCACTGGCAGGATCCTCCCGGCTGTCGTAACCGCCCAGGCGGAGAACCGAAAGGCGGATGGCACCATCGTGCTCGGGCCGCAGGCCGACGGCATCACGGCGACGGTCGAGCGAGGGGCGGGGGCGACTCTCGACGAGCAGTCGACCCTGGATGCGACATCCACCCGATTCAGCGCCGACGAGCGGGCGATCGCCGGAATCGCCGGCAATCTCGCGTCGAGAAGCGGCCAGGACTCGGCGACCGAACTCGCGAGCCAGTCGATCGCCTTCGTGCTGCTGGCGCCGGCGCACGGCAACACCTCGGTGCATCGCCGGGCAGCGGATGCCCTCGACAGCAATCCTGCGCTGGCCTCTGTCGGTGCCACCCCCACCGGCCAGCTCTGGCGAGTCGTCTCGCCGGCGGACAGGTCCGCGGCCACCGGGCCCGGGAATACGCAGACCGCGATCGGTCGGAGCATTCTCATCGCTCAGGGCGTGATCTTCGGGCTGACGCTGCTTCTCGGCATCCCGACAACGCGGCGCCGACGACGGCAGACGGTCAGCGGGTCACAGCCGCGCGAGCCGGCGAACACGTTCGACGAGGATGATAATGACTGAGCCGGATGATGCAGGGCTGAAAGGTGCCGAACAGGAAGGCGCCGAGCCGAAACGTGCCGAGCAGGAAGGTGCTGAGCCGAAACGTGCCGAGCCGACAAGTTCCGAGCAGGAAGGTGCTGAGCCGAAAAGTTCCGAGCCGACAAGTTCCGAGCAGGACACGACTCGGCCGAACCTAACAGAGCCCAATAGCGCTGAGCCGGACACGACTGGGCCAAACCTGACTCGACCGGCATCCGCACCGACCGGGCTGGACGAACCCCGCCCAGACGAAACCCGCCCAGACGGCACGGCGCCGCGCGTTCGGCGCTCCACCCGCACCGCAGTCGTCATCGGTGCCCGGGTTCTGACCGGCCTCATCGGCACCCTCGTCGCGGCGGTCGTCATCGGGGGAGCGAGTGTCGTCCCCCTCCCGTCCCATCGGGTCACCGCTGCTTCGGTGGTCGTCGATCCGGTCGCGACGACCCAGCAGCGACTCTGCGCTGGCCCGCTCCTTCGATTCACCAGTCAGAGTGGTGGGGCCGCGACGACTCCGGTGTCGTTCGGCCGCCCGTCGATTCGTTCGATGTCGACCGGCGGTCGCGTGATG
>JAYVNU010000275.1:0-3362 GCA_043758345.1 Lacisediminihabitans sp. | reverse complement strand
CGAACATGAACATCAACGAGGTCCTTGCGACCCTCGCCACAAAGTTTGCGGGGACTCCGGTGCACCCCAACGACCATGTCAACGCCTCGCAGTCCTCTAACGATGTCTTCCCCACCTCCGTGCACGTCGCCGTGACCGGAGCACTCCTCGGCGACCTCGTTCCCGCCCTCGACCACCTCGCCACTGCCCTGGAGGCGAAGGCCGAGCTGTGGAAGTCGGTGGTCAAATCCGGACGCACCCACTTGATGGATGCCACCCCGGTGACTCTCGGCCAGGAGTTCGCGGGTTACGCGGCCCAGGTGCGCTACGGCATCGATCGGGTGCGCTCGACCATCGTGCGCGTCGCGGAGGTGCCACTCGGCGGCACTGCTGTCGGCACCGGGATCAACACTCCGGCCGGTTTCTCTCAGAAGGTGATCGCGCTGCTGGCCTCGGACTCCGGACTGCCACTCACCGAGGCGCGGGACCACTTCGAGGCCCAAGGCGCACGGGATGGCCTGGTCGAGGCATCCGGAGCACTCCGGGTGATCGCCGTGAGCCTCACCAAGATCTGCAACGACCTGCGCTGGATGGGATCCGGACCAAACACCGGTCTCGGCGAACTGAATATTCCCGATCTCCAGCCTGGTTCGTCGATCATGCCGGGCAAAGTCAACCCGGTGATTCCGGAGGCCGTGCTGATGGTCACCGCTCGCGTGATCGGCAACGATGCCACGATCGCCTGGGCGGGGGCATCCGGATCTTTCGAACTCAATGTGGCGATTCCCGTGATGGGAACCGCGCTCCTCGAGTCGATCCGCCTTCTCGCCAACTCGACTGTCGCGCTTGCGGACAAGACCGTGGACGGCCTCACAGCCAATGTGGAGCACGCGCGGAGCCTCGCCGAGTCGTCGCCCTCGATCGTCACTCCGCTCAACCGCGTGATCGGTTACGAGTCCGCGGCGAGGGTGGCGAAGAACGCGGTTGCCCAATCAATCACGGTGCGCGAATCGGTGATCGATCTCGGTTTCGTCGAGCGAGGCGAGGTCACCCTCGAACTTCTCGACAGCGCTCTCGATGTGCTCTCGATGACCCGCCCACCCGCCCGTTCCTAATGGGAATCAGCCTTCGAGATCGGCGTTCCCTCGAGGGTGAGCACCGCCCGCTGTACGACCGCGGTGCCCAGCGCGATGGGGATGAGCACCGACGAGGACTTGTCGCCGGCCGCTTGTGAATTGCACGGAGTGGCGAGGGCTTTCGTATCGAGGGGCTCCCCCACAGGGCGACCGTAATAGACGGCGATGACGATGGTGGTGCTCGACTCGACGACGAGCACCTGCTGCGGAGTGCAGCGACTGTCGGCGCGTACCTGAACGACGATATCCGCGGTATCGAGCGCGGAGAGCCCGATCGTGGGATCCGCGCCGAGATAGCCGTCGGTTCTGCTGGCGTACGGTCTGGCATAGTCCGGGAGGCTGAACAGGTAACCGGGGCTCCGGTTCTTCGCGCTCACCGCCTGGAATCGCACGGTCGGCTCTCGCACCAGGCCGACCGGTGCGGTGTTCACCGGCACGAAGACACGGTTGACGACCGCGGGATCCGGGCTGCCCCAAATCACCCTCACGGGATCGGTGACGACGCGTGCCCCAGCATGGGCGGTCGGGTCAAAGAGCCCGCTCACCGTAGACAGCCCGCCCACTGCGAGCCCTACCAGCGCGATGCCCGCCGCGAGACGATGGACGCCAACGATCACTGCTCCCGGTTCGCCTCCGGTCGACTCTCGGTGACTCCAGCCGGTGAGCATGCGCCACTGGGAGCGCGGGGCCAGGAATCCCCAGAACGTGAGAATAGTGAGCCCGCCGAGCACGACGACAAGGGGTAGGTTCACCCTTAGAGCCTAAGCTGTCTACCCCACGTCTGCACGACCACTCACGCCAAATTATGCTCTTCTCCCGACCGGTTTGATCCACTAAGCCACTTCGTTCGATTCGAGCATCTCGGTGACGAGGGCGGCGATCGCCGAGCGCTCCGACCGGGTGAGAGTGATATGCCCGAAGAGTGAATGCCCCTTCAGCGTCTCGATCACCGACGCGACCCCATCATGTCGGCCAACCCGGAGGTTATCGCGCTGGGCCACGTCGTGAGTGAGCACGACCCGCGAGTTCTGGCCGATCCGGCTGAGCACGGTGAGCAACACATTCCGTTCGAGCGACTGCGCCTCATCCACGATCACGAAGGCGTCGTGCAGAGAGCGGCCACGGATGTGCGTGAGCGGCAGCACCTCGAGCATCCCGCGCTCCACAACCTCATCGAGCACGTTTTGCGAGACGACGGACCCGAGCGTGTCGAAGACGGCCTGAGCCCAGGGGTTCATCTTCTCCGAAGCATCCCCGGGCAGGAAGCCGAGTTCCTGGCCGCCCACGGCGTACAGGGGACGGAACACCATGATCTTCTTGTGCTGCTGCTTCTCGAGCACCGCCTCGAGGCCCGCGCAGAGCGCAAGGGCCGACTTGCCGGTTCCGGCCCGACCTCCGAGCGAGACGATTCCGATCTCCGGGTCGAGCAACATATCGATGGCGAGGCGCTGTTCGGCCGATCGTCCGTGCAACCCGAAGATGTCACGATCGCCGCGCACGAGTCGCATCTCTCCCCGCGCAGTGACGCGACCGAGTGCAGAACCGCGATCCGAATGGATGACAAGACCGGTGTTGATCGGAGTGTCACCGATCTGCCGGGTGGTGAGCTTCTCGGTGTCGTAGAGCTTTGCCATCTGCTCGGAGCCCAGCGTCACATCCTCCATCCCGGTCCAGCCGGAATCGACCGCAAGTTCTGCGCGATACTCCTCTGCAGCGAGACCGATTGAGGCGGCCTTCACCCTGAGCGGCAGATCTTTCGAGACGACCGTCACGTTCAGTCCGTCATTCGATAGGTTGAGAGCGACGGCCAGAATGCGCGAGTCGTTGTCGTTGAGCTGAAGGCCGGACGGCAAAACCGACATGTTCGAGTGATTGAGTTCGACCCGCAGAGACCCACCATCGCCTACGGCGATGGGAAAGTCGAGCCGCTCGTGCTGCACCCGCAACTCGTCGAGGTTGCGCAGCGCCTGGCGCGCGAAATATCCGATCTCCGGATCGTTTCGTTTGCCCTCGAGCTCCGAGATCACCACTACCGGAAGCACGACCGCGTGTTCAGAGAAGCGGAAGATGGCCTTCGGATCAGACAACAGCACCGAAGTGTCGAGCACATAGGTGCGCTCGGCTTGCTTGGCGTTGGCGTCTGTCGCCCCATCATTCTGGGAACGGCGTGCGGGGCTGGTCTTGTCGAAAGCGGCCACGTGAGCTCCATCCCCGGATGCATTCAGCATCCGGAACTAGTCCTCGTGA
>JAYVNU010000274.1:0-28279 GCA_043758345.1 Lacisediminihabitans sp. | reverse complement strand
GGATGGTGATCCCGTTCTCGGCGAGGAGGCGGGCAGTGTCATCCGCAGAGACGTAGGACACGGGGGCGTACTCGCCGATCGGAACGACCGAGTGCAGGACGCTGTCCTCGTACACGTGCACGAGATTAAACGCCTGGGCGCCGTCGCGTGACCGGGTGCCGCCGACCGGCACGTTGAGATCCTGCGTGTAGCAGGTGGCAGAGGCGACCGACACGGGCACCCCCGCGAAGGTGGAGGTCGTCGAGTAGTGGAGGTGTCCGGCGATGATGCTGCGCACATCCGAGCCGCGGATGACTTCGGCGAGCGCATCCTGGGCACGGAGCTCGACCAGGATGGCCAGGTCTTGAACGCTGGGAACCGGAGGGTGGTGCATCGCGATGATGGTGCCGTGGGGTGCCGGGGACGCGAGCTCTTCGGCGAGCCAGTCGAGTTGGGCATCCGTCACGAGACCGTGGTGCTTACCGGGCACGGTCGAGTCGAGAGCGATGATGCGGAGTCCGTTGACGTCGTGCACGCGGTCGATGGGATTGGATGCGACCTCCCGGTTGAGCACCCGCTGGCCGAGCAGCCCCTCGCGGAAGTTGCCGCGGTCGTCGTGGTTGCCCATCACCCAGATGACTTTCGCGCCGAGGCGGTTCGCGGCGGGCTCGACGATCGCGCGCAGCTTCGCGTAGGCCTCCGGGTCGCCCTTGTCGGCGAGGTCTCCGGTGAAGACGAGGGCCTCTGGACGGGCTCCGGATGCCTCGAGCTCGTCGAAAAGGCGTTGCAGGTGGGCGTCGCTGTCGACGGCTCCGTAGAGGGGACCATCGCCCGCCACGAGGTGGGTGTCACTTAGATGAACGATGAAATGGTCGGGACGCGGAAACTGGGCCGTGTAGGCGGACATGACTACATCGAACCACCCAACTCTGTATACGCGGTTAACATTCCGCGGCGATCCGACCCCAAAACAGGGGTGTTATGGCGATGAATCCTCTGAATATGACGGTAAACTCGCAGGCAGCGCCCGACAAACCCCTTCATCGTCCCGACCTTGTCACCCGTAGTTTCGGTGTTGAGTTGCTCAGGGCACGGTTTGTCGCCTCACATCCGCAATCCGAGGATTTCCTCAGGGGAAGCCACAGGAACCGCTTTCGATGTGAGTACGGGGTCGACGCCGGCAGGGTGCTGGCGTCTGGTTTTGAGCAGTGATCCAGGAGAAGCATGGCTCGGTCCGCACAGGGACAGTCGGCACAGGGGCAGTCGGCGCAGGGCAAGGCAGCGCAGGGGCAGTCCAAACGCAAACAGTCGGGCGGCCGCTCGACGACATCGCGCCAGTCGACCCAGCGTCGATCGCGGGGAGCGGATGACGCCGGCGTCATCCCGGTGCTCGCCCGTGCCGTCCGCGAGGTCGAGGGCGCAGCCGAACGGGGCAAGGTCGGCCCGACGAATCGCACGAAGTTCCAGGTGATCGCTCTTCTCATGCGCGAGGAGCGGGCGAAGGCGAAGGCCGATACGGTCTCGAGCGACTCCGAGCGCGCAGAAACCCTCAAGCGTCTCGATGGCGTTGCGACGATCCTCGCGAAGACCGCAGCCCGTGACACGTCGCTCATCCAGCTGCTCGCTGAGGAAACCGCGGTGACGGGGGCGGCGCAGAAGCTCCGTCGCGACATGCTGATCGCCGCCGGCGTCGAGCTGTCACCCGACGATCTCATCATCGTCAAGGAAGCGGTCGTCGTGGCCCCGGCCGCCGAGAAGCAGGTCGTTCCGCAGTCGGTCATCGCCAGGCAGCTCTCGAATCCGTTCCTCGCGCCCGACTTCAGCCAGCCGGTCAAGGCGAAGCCGATCGCGCGGAGGCTCGCCAACTGGGAACTCCTCGATCCGCTGTTCCGCGCCTTCGAATACGGTGCGGGCGGCAACGTCGCCAGCATGGAGCTTCCGGAGCCCAGCGCCTCGGATCGCCGCGTTCCCGGCGGGCTCACACTCTTCGAACACCAGGCAGAATTCGTCGCAAGCGCTCGCGAGGGCCACCGGAGCTACCTCCTCGCCGACGAGCCGGGGCTCGGTAAGACCGCGCAGGCGCTGCTCGCCGCCGAGGTAACGCACTCCTATCCGCTGCTCGTGGTGGTACCGAATGTCGTGAAGATGAACTGGGCGCGGGAGGTCGAGCTCTGGACTCCGAACCGTTCGTCCACCGTCATCCATGGTTCCGGTGAGAATCTCGACGCCTTCGCGGATGTCGTCATCGTCAACTACGACGTGCTCGATCGCCACATCGGCTGGCTGCGAACCCTCGGTTTCAAGGGCATGGTCGTCGATGAGGCGCACTTCATCAAGAATCGGGAATCGCAGCGGTCCAAATATGTGCTGTCCCTTGCTCAAAGCATCGTCGCCCGTAGCCCGCGCGCCCTGATGATCGCCCTCACCGGCACCCCGCTGATCAACACCATCGAGGACTTTCGCGCGATCTGGCAGTTCCTCGGATGGATCGACGGCGACAAGCCGACCTCGATCCTCATGGAAGCCCTCGAAGACAACGGGCTCACCCCCGCCGATTTTGGATTCTTCGCCGAGGCGCGCCAGACCGTGATCGACATGGGGATCGTGCGCCGCAAGAAGATCGATGTCGCCTCCGACCTGCCAGCGAAACGCATCGCCGACCTGCCGGTCGAGCTCGACGATGATCTCGGGCGCAGCATCCGCGAGGCCGAGGCGGCGCTCTCCAAACGACTGCTCGACCGCTACACTCGGGCCGTCTCTCTATCGCGTACGGAGCACGAGCGCTCAGACCTCGTGCGGATGGTCGCGCACGCCGAACTCGAGGAATCGAAGGCGGCGAAGACCGGTGAGAACGTCTTCACGATGGTTCGCAAGATCGGCCAGGCGAAGGCGGTGCTCGCCGCCGACTACACGGCACAGCTCGCCCGCTCGGTTGGCAAGGTTGTATTCTTTGCGAAGCACATCGATGTGATGGATGCCGCGGAGCAGACGCTCGCAAAGCGCGGCCTGCGCACGGTTTCGATTCGTGGAGACCAGACCGCCGCCTTCCGCCAGGCACAGGTCGACGCGTTCAACAACGATCCGGATGTCTCCGTCGTCGTCGCCTCGCTCACCGCCGCAGGTGTGGGGATCAACCTGCAGGCCGCGTCGAACGTCGTTCTGGCCGAGCTGAGCTGGACGAGCGCGGAGCAGACCCAGGCCATCGACCGCGTTCACCGTATCGGGCAGGAGGAGCCGGTGACCGCCTGGCGGATCATCGCCTCGCAGACCATCGACGCGAAGATCGCCGAACTCATCGACTCGAAGGCCGGGCTCGCGGCTCGCGCCCTCGACGGCGACGACACGGAGGCAGCGGCGGAGTCGAGCGTGCAGCTCGAGGCTCTCGTGCACCTGCTGTCGCAGGCGCTGGAGGCGGCCGACTCGTAAGAGAGCGTCAGCGTTCGATGAGCCTTTCGATCGCCTCGACCGGGATCGACAGCCAGGCCGGGCGGTTGCGCGCCTCGTAGACGGCCTCGTACAGCGCTTTGTCGATTTCGAACGCATCGAGCAGCGCACGGTGCGCACGGAGGTCGCGCCCCGATCTCGCGATGTAGCCGTCGAGGAAGGCTCGCCGCGCGGCGGATGCCCAGGCGTGTGCGTTTTCTCCGGGATGCGCGAGCGCGAACGATCCGGCGACGTAGTCGAAAGAGCGCAGCATCCCGGCCACGTCTCGCAGCGGAGAATCTGGCGCCGATCTCTCCCGCATCGAGCGCATCGGTTCGCCCTCGAAGTCGAGCACGACCCACCCACGCCCGGGTACGGCGAGAACCTGCCCGAGATGGAAGTCCCCGTGAATGCGCTGGAAGGATGGCCAGGGGCTCTGCTGCGCCCGTAAGTAGACGCCGTCGAGATGGCCGCGGTGAACCGCGAGAGCCGGTACCTCACGAGCGGCGACCTCGAACCGTTCGCGCATGCTCGAGATCACTGCGGCGATATCGGCCGGCGTTGCCGCGCGGGACGGGAGTGCTTCGGCGAGGGTCTCGTGCATCTCGGCCGTCGCCTCCCCGAGCGCCCGAGCCCCCTCGCTGAAGTCTTCGCCGACCTCCGAGGCGGCGAGGGCGACCCGCCAGGCATCCTCGACACCGGGCAAGAATTCCTGCGCGAAAGCGAGGTGCCCGGTGGCCATGCCGTCGAGCTTTCCGGTGTCGGGCCACCGCCCGGTGAGGTGGCCGACGGTGCGCGGCACCACGTTTGATCCGGCATTTCCGAGAACGGCGGTGAGCACGACATCCGGATTCTCGCCGTCGTGGATCGCCCTGAAGAGCTTGCAGATCATGGGCATCGAGGGGGACCCGTTGTCGTCCTCGGTCGAGTAGATGATGGAGGTGTTCGACTGTTCTCCGCCGAGCACCTTCGACCCGGTGATTCGGATGTTGTGGTCGAGATCCCGGTGGCCGACCGCGGCGACGCGGGCGGATCCGTCTTCGGCGATCGAATCGCCCTCGTCGAGGATCAGTCGAAGGAGCGCGCTCGCGAATACCGGATCGTGCGGGCCGTCATAGATGTACCGTGCACCGTGCTCGCCGGTGACCGTCGCAACCAGCGCGTGCTCGGCGGCCGCGAGTGGATGTCTCCGTTCCGTGAGCGGCACCTGGTAAAGCAGCGGATTCTCCGCACCATCGAGCACGAGGTGCACCCGGATGACCACATCGTCGCCATCGTCGTCAGCAGGCAGCGCGAAGCCGCCGATGATCTGCAACCGGGGCGCGCGACCCTTGCCGGCGAACCACCGCTGCGTCGACATCCACGGTGACAGGTAGTCGGGGGTCTCGGTCACGTTCGCCTCCAGCGCCCGGCGCTCGACGCCGGATAGATTGATTCCTTCGTCACCCTACGCACGGAGTGCTGGCAGAGGCACCCCCTCGCGCGCCAATCTGGTGTGTCCCCCTTAATGAGGACTCCCCTTCGGGGGTTACCCGTAGTGGGGGATGCATCCCCGTGAACTGCGCGATTATTCTTCTAAACAGCACCACCGGGGGACACCCGGGTGGCGGCGACTTCAGAGAAGGACAGCGCGGAATACGGGGGTATCTCCGCGCCGGCCCGACACGATCACGAGGCCGCCGCACCCGAGTGACGGAGCTGCGAAAGGCGGTGCGGCGCGTGGGGTGCGACGCAGCAGCGGGAGACGGCAGATCGCACGAGGGCGAGCCGCGACCGTGCGCTGCTAGCCGCGCTGGATCGGGATGCTCGACGTGTTTCCGTAGGCCGTGTCCCGCCGCGGAATGAAGACTGCGGTCACGACGCCAGCGATTACGACGGCTGTCGCGAGCGCGAAAACGAGTTGGAACGCGGACTCCGTCGGAACCGGCCTTCCACCCGATATCACGACCCTCGACGCGAGGATGAGTCCGACGATCGTCGCGGCCAGCGTCGAACCGAGGGTTCGCATGACCGAGTTGAGCCCGTTCGCCGCCGCGGTCTCGGTTGGCGGAACGGAGTGCATGATGAGCGTCGGCATCGCGGCATAAGCGAACCCGACGCCGAATCCGACGATCGTCGACACCAGGATCACGTGCCAGACCTCGCTGTGTAGCACGACGGCGACCGCGAAAGCCACGGCGATGATGATACCTCCGAGAATGAGGCTCGTTCGCGGACCGCGCGCGTTCGACAGGCGGGCCGCGACCGGGGACATGAAGAACATCACGAGACCGAGGGGCATGAGGCAGAGGCTCGCGAGAAGCAGCGGCTGGCCGAGACCCACGCCGGTCGACGTCGGAGCCTCCAGCAGCACCGGGAAGGCCGCAGTGGTCACGAAGAACGCGAATCCGATCGAAATCGAGGCGAGGTTCGTGAACAGTACCGGTCGTCGCGCGGCCACCCTGAGGTCGATCAGGGCATCGGTGATGCGAAGCTCGAAGACCCCCCACCCGACGAGCACGACGATGCCGCCGAGAGACAGCAGGAGCGTGATCGGGCTCGTCCAGCCCCATTCGCCGCCCTTGGAGATCGCGAGCAGGATGCCGACGAGTCCGATCGCGAAACCGACGGCCCCGACGAAGTCGAAGCGGCCGCCGGACCGGAGGGTGCTCACCGGCACGATCCGACCGACGAGCACGAGCGCGAGGATGCTGAGCATCGTCGCGAGCCAGAACAGGTAGTGATAGTCGAAGTTCTGCGCGATGACCGCTGCGACCGGCAGTCCGACGGCGCCGCCGACCCCGAGGGTCGCACTGACAAGGGCGACCGCCGCACCGAGGGACTTCGGATGGAGCACATCCCTCAGGATGCTGATGCCGAGAGCTATAACGCCGAGGGCGACTCCCTGGAGCACCCGCCCGACGATCATCGGGATCAGCGTGGTCGACAGTGCGCAGACTACCGATCCGAGGATCATGCAGGCCAGCAGCACCATGACGATGCGTCGCTTGCCGTACATGTCACCGAGCCGCCCGCTGATCGGCGTGGAGATCGCTGCCGCCAGAAGCGTCGAGGTGAGCACCCAGGTCGCATCGGTGCTCGAGGCGCGGAGAAGAGTCGGAAGCTCCGGGATGATCGGGGTGACGAGGGTCTGCATGAACGCGGCGATGAGGCCCGTGAGTGCGAGGGTCGTCGTGATCGCCCGGTCGCTCGTTGTGCGGGTCAGTCGCCGACGCTCGGCCGGTGTCAGGCATCCGTCGCCGGCGCTGCGGCTGCCGTCGGAATGGTCTACGGGGTCGTCAGGCATTCGACCAGAGTATGCCCGGGGTGCACGGCTGCGAGACATCCACTTCCGGGCCCGACAGCGCCGCGTACTACTTCGTGAAGGTGTTGCCCCAGTCGTCGACGCGCCAGTTGATCCAGCCGTTCGCACGCTGCAGGCTCACCGTCACCGTGAGATGGTTCCCGGTGGTGGATGTCGCGCTGCAGCTGAATTGCTGCCCGATGAGCAGTGGGGGCGGCGACGGGCAGTGCACGTCGAGGGTCGCCCCGATCACCGTCGCCCCGGCCGTTACCGACTGCTCGGCCTGCGCGCTGAAGACTGTGGGGAGCACGGAGAGCAGCATGCCGGGAACGACCAGCACCGACGCCACCTGCAGCATCCCGAGCGCCGACCAGGCGAGAAGCGGGCCGAGTCCGAGGCCTCCGGTGCGGCTGAGAGACATGGACCGTGCGACGAGATAGACGGGCGCGAACAGGATGGCCCACGCCCAGTGGGCGGTGTGCTCGTGGCCGATCCGGCGAAGGATCGATCGATCGGCGATGGCGAGCACGACGACGAGGAGATACGGCACGACGAACGCGGCGATGCTGAGTTCGCTGTTCGGTACGGCGCCGAATCCGACGAGCCAGAGCAGTCCGACGACGAGCTGGAACAGGGGCAGAAGGGCGATGATCCAGACCGGCGCCGTATACACGGCGAGCTGCGGGAGGGACGACGTGCGGGACTGGTCGGGTGTCGGGCCGACCGTCTGCGAACGTTCGTAGAGGGCGTTGGGAGCCGCCACGGCGGAGGTCGCGGACCGCGGCTGGAAGATGGACTCGAACGAATCGGCCAGTCGGGTGCTGTCGCGTGCGGGGAATGGTGACCGGGCGAATCCGGACGCGTTGTATCCGCCACCGCTTCGGGAGCCTTCGGGCGAGAAGCCGGACGGGGCCGAATCGCCCTCGTCGATCTCGGCCCGCTCCTCGTAGTGAATGGCCGCCACCGGCTCGGTGACGACGGCGAGGGGAACCTCGGCGACCGGAGCCTCGACGACCGGTTCGAGACGTACGACGTCGGGTGAACCGGCGGGCTCGGTGGAGACGGGCGGATCGATCTCGCGAAGGGTCGTCGTCAGGGCGACCTGGGCGGAGACGGCATCGCGTTCGTCGCTCTCGTCGGTGGCGAGGCGCGCGTATTCGTCTTCTCGCTCGCGCTGTTCACGCTGCTGCCGACGGGTGGGCAGCTCATCGTCCGCATACAGTGTGCGGGTCGTCGGCTGCTGCATCACGAGTGGCGGGCGGGCCTCGGTCGTCAGCTCCGTCCAGGCATGGTTGTTCCACCAGCGGAGCTGGGGAAGTCCCATGGGGTCTGGGTACCACCCTGCAGGCACAGTAACGTCTTCTTCGAACACGCTGCTTCCCTTCGGCGGTTGTCGTCGATCCACAGATTACTGGGAATTAGCCGCAGGCACACGCCCCCGGAGTGGGCACGTTCGCGACGGCTCCGGTTTCGCGCGAGTGTTGCGTCTCGGGACATTTGGTGCCCGGCGCCGCCGAACAGTCGTCCCGAATGAGAACAATCGGCCGTGCCGAGTCGGTCGAGGGCTCTGGAGGATAGGCTCGACTGGTCGATCCACCACGAGCGGACGACGATGCCAGACCCGCCAGAAATACCGCCACAAGCACTCGACAGGCAATGGAGCCGCACGCGATGGACAATACGACAATGACAGAGACAGCGCAGGATGACACGGCGCCGACCACCCCGATCACGATCATCGACGTGCCGAGGGGCCGCACGCGGACCGAGACCGACTCGCTCGGATCGATGGAGATCCCGGCGGATGCCTACTGGGGCATCCACACGGCGCGTGCGCTCGAGAATTTTCCGATCACGCGTCGCCCGATCTCGGTGTATCGCGACCTCATCCGCGCCCTCGCACGTGTAAAGCAGGCCGCCGCTCGGGCGAACCGCGAGCTCGGCGTGCTCGAAGCGGCAAGGGCCGAGCTCATCGACCAGGTCTGTGAGGAGATCGTGAACGGGGCGCTGCACGAGCAGTTCGTCGTCGGGGTGGTGCAGGGCGGAGCCGGCACCTCCACGAACATGAACACCAACGAGGTGATCGCCAACCGCTGCCTCGAGCTGCTCGGCTATCCCTTGGGTGACTACGAGCACTTTCATCCGATCGACGATGTGAACCGCAGCCAGTCGACGAACGACGTCTATCCGACCGCCATCAAGCTGGCGATGGTCTTCGGCGTCAACCGTCTGCTCGAGGAGCATCGCCTTCTTACGGAGGCGTTCGCCGCGAAGGGTGTCGAGTTCCGGGGCATCCTGAAGATCGGACGCACCCAGATGCAGGATGCCGTTCCGATGACCCTCGGCCAGGAATTCGGCGGGTTCGCCCATACCCTCGACGAGGACTACGACCGTCTCGCAGAGGTCGTGCCGTGGCTGAACGAGATCAACATGGGCGCGACGGCGATCGGCACCGGGATCACTGCGGATCCGCGCTACGCCGAGGCTGTCTGCCGTCATCTCATCGAGATCACCGGCATTCCGATGGAGACCGCCCCCGACCTGATCGAGGCCACCTCCGACGCTGGCATCTTCATGACCCTGAGCGGCACCCTGAAGCGTGCGGCCGTCAAACTGTCGAAGATCTGCAACGACCTCCGGCTGCTGTCGAGCGGGCCCCAGGCGGGGTTCGGCGAGATCAACCTCCCGCCGCGGCAGGCCGGCTCGAGCATCATGCCCGGAAAGGTGAACCCGGTCATTCCGGAGGTCGTCAACCAGGTCGCCTTCAGCGTGATCGGAGCGGATGCGACGGTCACGGCTGCCGCGGAAGCCGGCCAGTTGCAGCTGAACGCCTTCGAGCCCGTCATCGCGCACAGCATCCTGCAGTCCATCGCGTGGATGACGAACGCCTGCCGCACCCTCCGGATCAACTGCATCGTCGGCATCACGGCGAACAAGGTTCGGCTCGCGGCGCAGGTGGAGTCGTCGGTCGGCGTGGTCACCGCGCTGACGCCGTACATCGGCTACGCGGCATCCGCGACGCTCGCCCACACCGCCCTGACGACGAATGCCTCGATCGCTGAGCTCGTGGTGTCTGCCGGTCTGATGACGGCGGATGAGGTGGCTCGCGTGCTCTCACCGGAGAGGCTCAGCGGACTCGTGCCGATGACCTCCGCCATCGACGTCGTACGGCTGGCAGACATCGCACGGCTGGAGTCGGGCGGCACCGAGTAGCGACGCTGCGCGGGAATTCTCGGCGCGTGCTTCTTCAGCGCGCCGCCCACAGGTGCAGCCCGGCGTAGCTGCGCCAGGGCGCCCATCGGGCGCCCCGCTCCGCCAAGCCGCGCGCGTTCGCGGGGAGCCCGAGCCGGCCGGCGCTTTGCAGCATCACGAGGTCGGTGGTGAGCAGTACATCCGGATTTCCGAGCATGCGCATGGCGATGTAGCCGGCCGTCCAGGGGCCGACCCCGCGCAAGGCCGTGAGCTTCGCGGTCAGCTCGGCCGTCGGCATCCCCACGTCGAGCACGAGATCACCGCCGGCGATCGCCGCAGCGACGGCGATGATGCTGGCGACCCGCACGGCAGGCCCGCGCAGCACCTCGTGGCCACGCTCTGCGATCGCGGTCGCGGTCGGAAACAGCCCGGGCGCTTCACCGAGCTCTGCAGCGATTCGGCCGAGCACCGTCGTCGCCGCAGCGACCGAGATCTGCTGGCCGATCATCGTTCGGAAGACGGCCTCCTCGGCATCCAGGGTGCCGGGAAGGCGCATTCCGGGCCGCGAGAGCACGTGCGGCGCGAGCACGTCGTCCCGTCGGAGAGCCGTGTCGATCGCTTCGGAGTCGGCGTCGAGATCGAGAAAGCGACGAACGCGCGCTACGAGGGTCGGAAGATCGGACAGGGAGGCGAGGCTCGCCGTGCAGACGACGGTGGTCGGTCCGCCGAGCTCGAGGTGGATCCGCGCGAGGCCGCCGGGCAGCCGGACGAGTCGTGAGAAGCTCCGGTCGTCTCCGGTCTCCACGCCGGCGATCGCATGGTCGGCGAAGAATCGCATGAGCCGCGGGCCGTCGAACGGGGCACGGGCAGGAAGGCGGAGGGTGATCGATCCGGCGCTCGATTCAGCCGGCGGTGTTCGTCGCGCTCGAAGCGCCGTCGGGGTCTGCTCGTAGACGGACTGCACCGTCTCATTGAATTGGCGGATGCTCGCGAATCCGGCGGCGAACGCGACATCCGCGATCGGGAGATCGGTCGCTGTCAGCAGGGTGCGGGCGGTCTGGGCGCGGTGAGCGCGGGCGAGAGCGAGCGGACCGGCACCGAGTTCTGACACGAGCACGCGACCGAGGTGACGCGACGTGTAGCCGAGGCGACTCGCGAGCCCGGGAATTCCCTCACGCTCGACGGTGCCGTCGGCGATCAGGCGCATCGCCCGGGAGGCGAGATCATCGCGCAGGTTCCACTCCGGCGACCCTGGCACGGCATCCGGCTGGCAGCGTTTGCAGGCCCGGAGGCCGGCCTCGTGCGCGGCGGCCGACGTGCGATAGAAGGTGACATTTGACGCCTTCGGTGTCATTGCCGGGCAACTCGGCCGGCAGTAGATGCCAGTGGAGTGCACGCCGGTGATGAACTGCCCGTCGAAGCGCTGGTCCCGGGAGGACATTGCTCGGTAGCGTTCGGCGAAGAGGGTGTCGTCGGGGCGGACGGCAGCTGCGGGAGTGATGCTCACCCGTCGAGTCTTGCATCGGCCACCGATATCCACTAGCGGAAATCGGACAGCACCGCGACCGGTAATCTTGCCCCATGAGCAGCGCTGCGAGCACGGATGCCGACAACGACAGTCTGGGCAGCCGGCACGGTGTGACGATCGTCGGCAGCGCGAACATGGACATCGTGTTCGCGGTGGAGCGCATCCCGCGGCCCGGGGAGACCCTGCTGGCCGACAGCGCTGCGAGGTACCCGGGCGGCAAGGGGTTGAACCAGGCGATCGCGGCGGCGCGGGCCGGGGCATCCACCGTGTTCATCGGTGCGATCGGCGACGATGACAGCGGGCGCGCTCTCGAGGCCACGATGCACGGGGCGACGATCGACACCCGACTGGTCCGAACCGCTCCGCCGGGACACGCCAGCGGACAGGCCTTCATCGTCGTCGATGGGTCCGGCGAGAACACGATCATCGTCGCGTCGGGCGCGAATACCACCGTCACCGATCTCACGGCGGAGGACCGCTCACGACTCGAACGCAGCTCCGTCGTGCTGATGCAGCTCGAACTCCCGCTCGGCACGGTGCTTGCCGCCGCGACCGTCGCCCACTCGGCCGGGGCGATCGTGATGCTGAACGCCGCGCCGGCGACCCTGATCGGCCGGGAGCTCCTCGACCAGCTCGACGTGCTCATCGTCAACGAGCACGAGGCGCGCATCATCGGCTGCTCGGAGGATCTGGCCGCCGCATCCGCGACGCTCGCCAACTCGGTCGACCGCCTGGTTGTCACGCTCGGGTCGAAGGGATCGGTGCTCTACGAACATGGCTCCGAGGTGGCGAGAATCGCTTCCCCGAAAGTCGAAGCCCTCGACACGACCGGAGCGGGCGACACGTTCTGCGGTGCCTTCGCCGCCGCCATCGACGAGGGACGCGGATTCACGGATGCCGCCACCTTCGCCTCGGTCGCCGCCGCGCTCTCCGTGCTGGTGCTCGGTGCGGTGCCCTCCGTGCCGCAGCGCGCCGCCATCGAGGCCGCCGCGGCCGCGTGGGGGATCGACCCGGTGGCGCGCGCATGACCCGGGTCGCACAGGAAGACGGGCTGCGCACGACTACGGGCCGCGCATGACCGGAGTCATCGAGGCGCTCCGAGTCGCGCTCGGCGACGCCGTTTCGACCAGCGAGACCGAGTTGCGGGCCGTGACGAGCGACAGGTCCGGCCACAATGCGCGGAGCACGCCGCTCGCGGTGGTCAACGCCCGGTCCGTCGCCGACGTGCAGGCGACGATGCGCGTCGCAACGGAGTATCGCGTGCCGGTCGTGCCGCGCGGCGCGGGAACGGGCCTCGCCGGAGGAGCTATCGCGAGTGCCGGCGAGATCGTGCTGTCGACCCTCGCGATGGATCGCATCCTCGAGATCTCGGTCGCGGACGAACTCGCGGTCGTCGAGCCCGGCATCATCAACGCCGCCCTGAACGTGCTGCTCGCCGAGCACGGGCTCTGGTTCGCCCCCGATCCGGCGAGCAAGGCGATCTCGACCGTCGGTGGCAACATCGCGACCAACGCCGGGGGACTGCTCTGCGCGAAATACGGCGTAACGCGGGAGGCGGTGCTCGGCCTGAAGGTCGTGCTCGCCGACGGGCGACTCCTCACTCTCGGCCACCGCAGCGTCAAAGGCGTGACGGGTCTCGACCTGACCGCGCTGATGATCGGCTCGGAGGGCACGCTCGGAATCATCGTCGAGGCGACCCTGAAGCTGCGTGCTCCCCAGTCGGGCACCGTCTCGACGATCGCGGCCTACTTCCCGAGCATCGTCGCGGCAGCCGAGGCCTCGGCTTCCATCACCGCCGCGGGCATCAGGCCGGCGGCGATGGAACTGCTCGACTCCTCGTCGCTCGCCGCCATCGGCCACTACCTCGACCTGCCCCTCGCGGAGCGCGGTGACGCCGTGCTGCTCGTGCAGACGGATGGCGCGGCCGCCGCGAGCGAATCCGACGCGGCCGCGGCGATCATCCACTCCCGTGGCGGGGACGTGGATGTCACGTCAGACCCCGACGAGGGCGAACGACTCTTCGCGATCCGACGTGCCTTCCACCCAGCACTCGAGGCGCAAGGGACAGTGCTCATCGAGGATGTCGCGGTGCCGCGCAGCGCCCTTCCGCTGATGTTCGCCGAGATAGCGGTCATCGCGGATCGCTACGGCCTCGGCATCCCGACGGTCGCCCATGCCGGCGACGGCAACCTTCATCCGAATTTCGTCTATGCACCGGAGTCGAACGGCGACGTGCCGGAGGCGGTCTGGAACGCGGCGCACGATCTCTTCGTCGCGGCCCTCGCGCTCGGCGGAACGCTCACCGGTGAACACGGAGTCGGCATCCTGAAGCGGCGCTGGATGCGGGATGAGCTCGGCGACGACCAGCTCGAGTTGCAGCGGGCGATCAAACTCGCGTTCGATCCACTGTCGATCCTCAATCCGGGCAAGATGCTCTGACCCCGGTTGGTATCCATGAGAGGGGCGGCATTCGGTATGACATGCCTCTCGGCCGGCCACTCGTTGAGCGATCGAGCGGCCCCACCCGTCGCGTCATCCTCATTCGCGATTGCCGGTGGTGAAGGTTGCCAGTCGGTCCTTCGTTCGAGCGATAAGGGCCGATTGACGCACCACACGTACTCGAAGCGGCCCGCACGCGAACTCGGGTACCAGGAAAGAATCCCGGCTGTCGAAAGACCCGGCGGCGCCCTCGACTCCCTAGGCTGGGCGCATGATGTACTCGCCGGGATCCCTCTACGACGGCGCCGACTGGCAGCGGTTGCGCGACCGTATCGCACCGTGGATCGGCGAACGGGCCGTCACGCTGTTCGCATACGCATTGGCGTTGGGAGGGCACAATGGGGCCTGGAGCAGCTTTTTACGTGATCGCCTCATGGATGCCGGGGACGACCCCGAGACCCCGCAGGTCACCGAGACGGAGCAACTGCTCATCGACTGGGGTCGGTTGATCGCGGCGGGCGAGTCCAGCGTCCCGTCCGCTACCGAAGCCCGGCTCGACAGGGCCTTCAGCCCAGAGCGTCGGGAGTCCCTGCTCGCCTTCGCGACCGCGGTCGTCGACGAGGGCGCGCGTGTCGGGAAGGACGCCGGGTGAGCGGGCGCGATCCGCGCGTGATCGGCGTCGCGGTCAACGCCGAACCGGTGGTCGAGCCGGCCGGGCGCCCTGGCATCCGCACGTCCCGGCGGCAGAATGGCGTCGTCATCGTGCTCGCGGTGCTCGGATTTGTCGTGCTGTCGGTCATCCTCGTCATCGTCATTCTGTATCTCTTCGCCGTTCTCGGCCCGACCGCACTGCTCTACGCGTCGCTGCTCGCCAGCTTTCCGCTCGCGATCGTGCTGCTCGGCATCCGGTGGATCGACCGCTGGGAGCCCGAGCCGCGCCCCGTGCTCTTCTTCGCGTTCCTCTGGGGTGCGGCCGCGGCCGTCTTCATTGCGCTCGTCTTCTCCGGTCTCACCCAGGCCTTCGAGGCGAAGAACGGCATCGGAACATCCGCTGGAGCGATGTTCTTCGAGAGCGTCATCCAGGCACCGATCATCGAGGAGTCTGCGAAGGGGATCGGCATCCTGATCCTCCTCTGGGTGATGCGCAGCCACTTCGACGGCCCGATCGACGGAATCGTCTACGGTGCAACGATCGCCATCGGATTCGCCTTCACCGAGAACCTGCAGTACTTCGGGCTCGCGATCATCGATGACAAGGGACTCGGCGTCGGGGTGGGTGAGACGTTCCTGCTTCGCGCGGTGCTCTCGCCCTTCGCCCACGTCATGTTCACCTCGGCGACCGGCCTGCTTCTCGGCATCGCCGCGACGAGGACGAGCCGATTCGGGGCGATCGGCTACTTCCTGATCGGGCTGATCCCGGCTGTGCTGCTGCACGCGTTCTGGAACAGCGCGAGCTACTGGGCGACCAACTGGTTCGTGTACTACCTGTTCATCCAGGTGCCCCTGTTCGCGCTGGCGATCACCGGGATCGTCTTTCTTCGTCGGCACGAGCAGCAGCTCACCCGCCACCGGCTCGCCGAATATGCCGCGGCCGGATGGTTCACCGCGGGCGAGGTCGACCAGCTCTCGACCGCCGCCGGACGTCGACAGGGGGTGGCGTGGGCGGCGCGCAACAACCTGAAGCGGCCATACAAGGCCTTAGTTCTGGATGCGACCCGCCTCGCCTTTGCGCGCGAGAAACTCGTCAACGGCAAAGACCGTATCGGTCCGAGCCGCACGGAGGCCGAGCTTCTGGAGGCGATTGTCGCCGATCGCGCCGCGCTCGCGGGCCTGCCGCCCCGGCTCACGCGCTGAGCGGCGCGCGCGGGTAAATCGCTCACCCCCACCTCTGTAAAATCATAAGCCGCGTTTCCGATACGCGGGCGGACGCATCCGCTTCCAGCCAATCCGCACTCCAGGGGGCGTACGCACCGGTGGTCGATCGAGAACTCCAGCGTGAGCAGCAGTATGTCGCGACCCTCTATGCACGGCTGGATGCCCTGAAGCTGGAGGCCGAGCAGCAGCTCGCCGCGATCAGGCTTCTGGATGTCGGCGGAAACCATCAGGGACGCTCGGAGCGAGACACCTTCGCCCGCATCTACGAGGACCGCATCGTGCAGCTTCGCAAGGTCGATGAACGGCTCGCGTTCGGCAGGCTCGAACTCGATCGGGTTGACGAGGATGGCAGCGCTTTCCGCCACATCGGCCGCATCGGCCTTCGCGACGACGACCTCCAGCCCATCCTCCTCGACTGGCGAGTCCCGCAGGCCAGCGCGTTCTACCAGGCCACCGCCGCGAATCCGCTCGGGGCACGCGCCCGCCGGCACCTCGTCTCGAAGGGCCGCGCCATCATCCGGGTCGAGGACGAGATCTTCGATGCGAGCCTGCTCGAGGGTGACACGACCGAGCTGCAGGGGGAGGGCGCGCTGCTCGCGGCGCTGTCGTCGGAGCGCACCGGGCGGATGTCCGACATCGTCGCCACCATCCAGGCCGAGCAGGACCGCATCATCCGCTCGGAGCTCCGCGGCGTGCTCGTCGTGCAGGGGGGTCCCGGCACCGGCAAGACCGCTGTCGCCCTGCACCGTGCCGCCTATCTGCTGTATTCGAATCGCGAGCGGCTGCGCAATTCGGGCGTGCTGATCGTCGGTCCGTCGAGGTCATTCCTGCAGTACATCGAGGCGGTGCTTCCCTCGCTCGGCGAGACCGGCGTGGTTCTCGCGAGCGTCGGACAGCTCTACCCGGATGAGGATGTCTCGGATGAGGATGCCCCGGCCGTCGCGCGAATCAAGGGCCGGGTGTCGATGGCGGCGCTGATCGGTCGCGCCGTGCGCTCACGCCAGCGAGTGCCGGCCGAACCGCAGCAACTCGACGTGAACGGCGATCGCCTCACTCTCGATCCGCAGCTCGTGCAGAACGCGATGTCGCGCGCACGGGAGGGCGGAAAGCCCTACAACGAGGCTCGGGTGACCTTCGTGAAGAACGCGCTCGGCGCTCTGTCGCGGGAGTGGCTCGCCCAGCTGAAGTCCAACGGCAATTCGATGGACGAGTCCGACCTCCCGATGCTGCGCGAAGACCTGCGCAGCTCTGACGACGTGCGGATCGCCCTCAATACCGCCTGGCTGCCGCTGACACCGCAGAAGCTCGTGCAGGATCTGTTCGCCAGGCCGCAGTGGCTCGCAGAGTTGACCCCGAACTGGTCTCCGGCCGATCGAGCGCTGCTTCGTCGTGCCCGCGACGAGCCGTTCACCATCTCCGACGTTCCGCTGCTCGACGAGGCGGCGGAACTGCTCGGCGCCTACGACCTGGTGGATGCCGCCCAGAGGCGCGAGCAGAAACAGCAGCGCAAGCGCGACATCGAGAACGCCGAGGCCGCGATCAGGAACATGGACGTCAAGGGTCAGGTCAACGCGAAAGACCTCGCCGACAACTTCACGGAATTCGCCGACCGCGGCACGACGGCCGAGCGAGCCTCCGCAGACCGCACGTGGACCTACGGACACGTCGTCGTCGACGAGGCGCAGGAACTCTCGCCGATGCAGTGGCGACTGCTGTTGCGTCGGGGACCGCTCCGATCGTTCACGATCGTTGGTGACATCGCGCAGGCGGCATCGGCGGCGGCATCCTCCAGCTGGCGTGACGCCCTCGAGCCCCTCCTGAACGGCTCACCGGAGGGCGATCGCTGGCGGCTCGAAGAACTCACCGTCAACTACCGCACGCCGAGCCAGATCGCGACCGTCGCCGAATCGATGGCGATCGCCCACGGGTTGCCAGTCACCCCGTCGCGGGCCGTCCGCGAGAGCGAATGGCCGATCGCGTTGCTGGCCGACGCCGTGGATGCCGTCCGCCGTGAGCGCGCGCTCGAGGCTGGCGGAACTGTCGCGGTCATCGTGCTTCCGGCCGATCTCGCCGAACTCGCCGGGCGCCTCGACGGCGAGTTCGGCAGCGCCGTCGGGCTCGGGCCTTCCGGACTCACGAGCGAGATCGCGCTCCTCACTCCCCAGGATGCCAAGGGTCTCGAATTCGACGCCGTCATCGTCGTCGATCCGGCCGGGATCGTCGCGGCGTCGGAGCGGGGGGCCGGGGCGCTCTACGTCTCGATGACCCGCGCGACGCAGCGCCTGTATCTGGTGGCGACGGGCGAGCTGCCGACGGGGATCACGCTCGACGGATAGCTCTGTCCTCAGGCCGTCGGGTTCAGCGCGTCGTAGGCGAGGAACCCCCGCTGCACTCGTACGAGGGTGGCCAGCAACACGATGATGAGCAGACCGCCGACCAGCGGCGGAAGCCAGAGCGCTCCGAGGGACGCTATCAGGCCGACGTAGATGTCACCGACGCGCGGACCTCCGGTCACGACCACGGTGAAGATGCCCTGCAGCCGCCCGCGCATGTTGTCGGGCACGGCGGTCTGCAGCATCGTGCTCCGGAAGATCGAGCTGATATTGTCGCATGCCCCGGCCCCCGCGAGCAGAAGTGCAGCGATTGCGATACCGACCAGCGACGCGTGTGCGAACGACGTCGTCACCCTCGGGTGGATGACGACCTCCATGATGAGGAGCAGGATGCCGAACGCCGCGATGAAGGCCCCGTAGACCATGATCGCCGAGCGGATGGCGCGGCCGTGCCAGCGCACCGTCCCGAGCCGACCGGAGAAGATGCTGCTGAGCAATGCGCCGACGGCACCAGCGGCGGTGAGGATCCCGACCGCGATCGGACCGCCGCCGAGCACGAGCGCGGCGACCGCCGGGAAGAGCACCCTGGGTTGGCCGAACGTCATCGCGATGATGTCGGCGACGAACGAGAAGCGGATGTTGGGGGCCCTCCGGAGGAAATCGAGACCGTATCGCAGCGACGCGAGCCCTGGCCGCTGGACCTCACCGACGGGGGCGAGTTTCGGCAAAGAGAAAATTCCGACGAAGGCGCTGAGGAAGAGCACGACATCCACGGAATAGGTCCAGCCGAAGTCGACGGAGGCGACGAGCACGCCAGCGAGGGCCGGACCGACGGTCAGCTGCATGCCGAACCCGATGCCGTTCAGCGCGGCGGCCGAGGGCAGCAGTCGAGCCGGGAGCAGCCGCGGTGTCACGGCCGATCGCACGGTCTGGATGAGCGTCGCAGCCACCGCATTGACCGTAGTGATCAGATAGAACGGCCAGACGACTCCGACCCCGGTCACGGCGAGCACGACCAGCGTGATCGTCGAGCCCCAGGCGAGGAAGGCGGAGATCACGAGCAGCAGGCGGCGGTCGAAGGCATCGGCGAGCATCCCGCCGTAGAGTCCGAACACGATCATCGGCACCAGCGCGAACGCGGCGATGAGCGAGACGGCGAGCGTGGAGCGCGTCAGTTCGTAGATCTGCAGCCCCACGGCCACGATGGTGAGCTGCGCCCCGATTCCGGAGATGGCACCGCCGGCCCAGAGCCGAGCGAATGCGGGTGACTCGCGAAGCGGGGTCAGATCGACGAATCGCGAACGGTGTTCGAGCGGAGGGGTCGGCTGCTCCGGATCGCCGGGCAGCGCGCCCTCCGGCTCGGTCGAGAAAGTCATCACCTCCAGTCTGGACCATGGCTGTGACAGCCCTGTCCGACCATCGCTGGTGTAAAACTTGTCGGGTGACCGTTCTCAGCGCCGACCTGCTTGCCCGCATCCACTCCCGCGCTGCCGGTTATGACAGCCAGAACAGTTTCCTCGTCGAAGACCTTGCGGAGCTGAAGGAGGCCGGCTACCTCAGGGCGCTCGTGCCGGTCGAGCTCGGCGGCCTCGGACTCACGCTTCACCAGCTCACCCGCGAGCAGACGCGGCTGGCCGCCGCCGCTCCGGCGACGGTGCTCGCCGTGAACATGCACTTGGTCTGGACCGGGGTGGCGAAAACGCTCCTCGACCGCGGCGACGATTCACTTGAGTTCGTGCTGACGGACGCGGCGGCCGGCGAGGTCTTCGCGTTCGCGATCAGCGAGGCCGGAAACGACCTCGTTCTCTTCGGCTCGACGACGGAGGCGAAACCGCAGCCCGATGGCGGCTACACGTTCACGGGAACCAAGATCTTCACGAGCCTCTCTCCGGCTTGGACGCGTCTCGGAATGTTCGGCCTCGACACGGAGTCGGCGGATGCCCCGCAGCTCGTGCACGGCTTCGTAAGCCGTGACGACCCGGCCGAGGTCACGAGCGGCATCACGTCGCTTCAGGACTGGGACACCCTCGGCATGCGGGCAAGCCAGAGCAACACGACGGTCCTCGACGGTGTACTCGTTCCGGCGGATCGCCGATGCGGCACTCGCCCAGGATGCGCTCCAGCCTCAGGTGGACGCCCTCGCCCGGGATGTCGACACCCTCGTCGACCACGGCGACCAATGGTTCCGCGCCCTCGTCGGCATCAAGTCGCGGGCGACGCGCACCGCGAAGGAAGTCGTCGATGCGGCGATGGCGATCGCAGGCGGATCGTCGTTCTCGACTGCGAGCGAACTCGGTCGGCTCTACCGCGACGTGATCGCCGGCTCCTTCCATCCGAGTAACGACGAGTCCGTCCACACGACAGTGGCGAACGCGCTTCTGGGTCCCGAGTAGGCGCCGGAAGTAACGGGGCGCACCGGTCTCGCGACATAGGCTTGAGGGATGCCCGAGACCACAGCCATCCATCTGTCCGCCGAGGCTGTCGTCTGGTCGGTCGAGCCGGCCGACCGTGCCGAGGCCCTCGCAACCCGGCCACTGCTCGTGCTCCTGCACGGCCGTGGATCGCATGAGCGCGACCTCATCTCGCTGGCCCCGATGCTGCCGTCGGATGCCGTCATCGCCTCGCTGCGCGCACCGATGACGCTCGGAGACGGGTACACCTGGTTTCCGCCGGCCGAGCCCGGCCTTCCCCATCTCGACGCGGCGACCGCGTCGGCGAACGCGGTGCTGGAGTGGCTCGACGGAGTGGGCCCGGCGGGCCCGGTCTCGCTGATGGGGTTCTCCCAGGGCGGCGCGATGGTCACCCAATTGCTGAGACTCGCGCCACAGCGCTTCTCGGCGTACGTCTGCCTCTCGGGGTTCAGCGTTCCGGGCGAGATGCCCGGGGATGCCGCCCTCGAGACACTGCGGCCGCCACTGTTCTGGGGTCGCGACCCCGAGGATCCGGTCATCCCGCCGTCCGCGATCGAGCGCACGGCGGCGTGGTTGCCGTCCCACACGACCCTGACGACGCGCCAGTACAGCGGTGTCTACCACTCGATCTCGCGAGAAGAGATCGACGACATCGTCGCATTCCTCGGGGCGACCCGCGCCTGATGCCTGACCCACGTGCGCGAGGTGAAGTCCGCCATTCGGCCCTTCGTTAGCGCGATAAGGGCCCGAATGGCGCACCTCACACCGATTCCGCGAGCGGACAGGGGCGGAAGGGCACGGATGGATGCCCGGGGGTGCTCCATAAGCATTCCCGGGCCTCTCCGCCTCCCGTACTGGGGCGTGGAAAAATACAGCCCGTCCCGCTAGCGTTTTCCACGACCACATTCGACCGTTGGGGGACGGCATCACTTTCCACGGAGAACCGGCACCCACGCTGCCTGGCTCAGAGGCGGCGGCAGACCCGACCGCGGAATCCGCCGCCTTCGTCTCCATCCGCGAGTTTCTGCGACTCCATCGCGAGACCCCACAACGCTCGCTGTTGGCCCGATTTCTGGGGCTCGATCCGATCGCTCGATCCGTCGCCGGCTCCTACGCCGGTGCGTTGGCGGAGGTTGCCATCGCCGACACGCTCGAGGCTCTCGGGTTGGAGTGGACAGTGCTTCACGACCTCACCGTCGGCTCGAACTGTCGGCCGGTCGCCTACGCCCTCATCGGGCCGGCCGGCATCTTCACCCTCGACGTGCACAATCATTCGAGCGCGGATGTCTGGGTCGGTGAGCGCAGCATCGTGGTCGACGGCGCCCCCAACGCCCACATCGTCGAAGCCGAGCGCAGCGCCGACCGGGTCGCCCACCGGCTGTCCGAGGTGACCGAGGTGACGGTCGTTGTCACGCCGTGCCTCGTGGTTGCGAACGCGGCGGAGCTCACCGTGCGGGAGCGTCCGCGCCGGGTCGAGGTGCTCGTTCCGAATGCTGTCGGCCCGTTCTTCGCGGACCTCCCGCGGCTGCTGTCGCCGCAGGCCGTCGATCGCCATCGCGACGCAGCCCTCGCGCCGGGCACCTGGCGTACCGGGTCGATGGCGACCGGCGATGCGGCCTGCAGCCGGATTGACCGGGCCGAGTTCGCCGACATCCGCCGCTCCGTCGTAGAAGCCAATCGACGACGGCTCGTCTGGGCAGTGTCCGGCGCGGCGCTCAGCTCTGTGGTGCTGCTGGCGACGACCGGCGAGCTGATCGCACGCACGCTCGGGCTGTTCCGGTAGCGGAGGCCGACCCGGCGACGGTTTTCGGCCGACAGCGACCCGCCCTCAGCAACTCCGCCTTTCAGCGCCTCCGGGCTGCCGCAGCCACGACGAAACTCGTCGGCAGCATGCTCGCGACCGCGACGAGCACCTTGTAGCGCAGCGTCGGAATCGAGATCGCCATGCCTTTCGCGACATCCCGAAGGCCGATGCGCACGACGGTCTCGGCATCCAGCCAGAGTGCTCTCGGCACCGAACCGCGCGAGACTCCCATGCGTTCGTGGAACTCCGTGTAGACGAATCCCGGCGCGATGGCCGAGACCGTGACGCCGCGATTTCGGTAGAACACGTTCGCCCACCGACTGAAGCTGAGCATCCACGTCTTCGCCGCACCGTAGGTCTCGCGTGGCGTGTAGCCAGCGACGCTCGCGACGTTGACGATCGTGCCGGAACGCCGCGGCAGCATCTGGGAGAGGGCGGCGTGGGTCAGCCTGAGCGGAACCAGGATGAGCATCTCGGCGAGCCTGATCTCATCGCCGATCGAATTCTCGTGGAAGCTCTTCGGCAGCCCGTAGCCGGCATTGTTGACGAGCATTCCGATCGCTCGGTCACCGGACGCCGCGACCCGCGTCTCCACCGCTTCGAGCCCATCGATGCTCAACAGGTCCGCGCTGAGCACCTCGACGTCGGCGCCGGACACCCGCAGCGCTGTCGCCGCGGCTTCGAGCCGTTCGTCATTGCGTGCGACGAGAACGAGATCCCAGCCGGTAGCCGCAAGCTGACGCGCGAACTCCGCTCCGAGGCCGGCCGAAGCTCCGGTGACGAGGGCGATCGGGCGGCGGGCAGACTGGCTCATCGTCCAACGGTACGTGAGGCCCGCTCCGCGGATTATCAAAGCACCCGGTGTAAAACTGGAGATATGACCGAAACCATCACCCTGGATGTCCCCACCGCCACCATCGAATCGACGACGAAGCAGGGTGGGGACTTCCCCGTCGACTTCAGTGCCTATGTCGTGCAACCGACGGGCGAGTTGAAGGGCGCACTCATCGTCATCCACGAGATCTGGGGTCTCGTCGATCACATCATGTCGATCGCCGACCGCTATGCCGCCGAGGGTTATCTCGTCGTCGCGCCCGACGTGCTCAGTGCGATCGGAATCGAGGCGCAGATCGGTGAGGAGCTCTTCGCGATCCGCAACAGCCCCGACGAGAAGGTGCGGACGGAGGGGCAGCCGCGCCTCCGCGATGCCTTCGGTTCCCTGCAGACACCGGGCTACTCCGAGTGGGTCGTCGGTGCCCTCGGTGCCGTAGTCGACTATCTGGAGGCCCAGCCCGGCATCGATGGACGGGTGGCAGTGACCGGATTCTGTTTCGGCGGAAGCTACAGCTTCGCGCTCGCCGCGGCGGACCCCAGAGTGAAGGCGGCGCTGCCTTTCTACGGTTCTGCGGGGGCCGCTGGCGACCTCTCGGCGATCGCATGTCCCGTCTACGCGTTCTACGGCGAGAACGATCCGTCGCTCATCGATGCGCTCCCCGACGTGTCGAAACAGATGGCGGATGCCGGCATCGACTTCCAGACGAAGGTCTACCCCGGAACCGGCCACGCCTTCTTCAATGACACGAACCCGGCGACGTACGATGCGGATGCCTCGGCCGACGCCTGGGCAAAGGCGAACGCGTTTCTCGCCGCCCACCTCGGCTGACCGGCGGGACCCCGGCATCCCCGCGACGCTCGCGAAGACGTAGTCACGACGTCGGGAGAAACGCTGCCAGACAACTCCCATGGAGTGCTGAACCTCCTCTGGGGTTCGCCATAGCGCTCTCATAGGGTGCGGAGCGATTCTCGATGTGTTGCCAGATGGCACGCTCGAGAAAGGCCGACCATGGATCCCGAAGAATTCCCCGCGCCGCGCGAGTCCGCTGCGGCAGGCCCGTCAGCGGCACCGACATCCGGTCCGACGACCGTGTCGCCGAGCCCCGCCGCTCTGCCGCGCTGGTATCGCCGCCGCCGCAGCATCATCGCGGGCGGTGTCGCCGCGGCACTGCTGATCGGGGGAACCGGGACCAGCATCGGACTCGCGCTCAGCGGGCTGGTGAATTCTTCGAACTCCGGATTCTCGCGCCAGGCTTCCGGTCAGACGATCACACCGGGCTCGGGCGGGCAGGCCAATCAGACCGTCCCGCGGCAGGGCTACGGACGTGGTGGATCATCTTTCCAACGTGCAGCCGCAGCGGACGCGGTCGCGGCAACCGCGGCCCAGACCGTCGGGGTCGTCACCATAGTCTCAACCCTCGACTACAACGCGAGTTCGCAGGCCGCCGGCACCGGCATGATCCTGTCCTCGAACGGTCTCATCCTCACCAACAACCATGTCATCGAGAACTCGACCGGCATCAAGGTGACTGTCGAGTCGACGGGCACGACTTATGACGCGACCGTCATCGGCACGGACGCGACAGATGATGTCGCCGTTCTCAAGCTGACCGATGCCTCCGGACTCACGGCCATCCACTTCGCCACCGGGAGCGCCGTCGCTGCCGGCGCAAGCGCCACTGCCGTCGGTAACGCCGGCGGAACCGGAAACCTCGTCGCCGCAACCGGCACCGTCACGACGGCCGGCAAATCGATCACCGTCCAGGGCGACTCGACAGACACCTCGGAGAGTCTTACCGACCTGATCGAGGTCAGCGCCGATATCGTCGCCGGGGACTCCGGCGGCCCACTTCTGAACGCCGCCGGCGCTGTGATCGGTATCGACACCGCGGCCTCTGCCGGATCCGCGGCCACCGTCGGCTACGCCATCCCGATTTCGAAGGCGCTCACGATCGCTCGCCAGATCGAGGCGGGGACGACGTCGGCCACGGTCAAGATCGGCAACCCGGCATTCCTCGGAGTGCAGCTCGCTTCGAACACGCAATCGGGCGGAACAGCCGGTAGCGCCACCGATCCGAATGCGACGGGCACGACGGGCACCGCCGGTCCGGCGACTGTCGGAGGGGTCATCGCCGGAACTCCGGCAGAGACACTCGGGCTCGTCGCCGGCGACACGATCACCGCGATCGATGGCGTCGCAGTCGGGGACGCCACAACGTTGAGCGCGGCGATCTCGGCCAACAAGTCCGGCGACAGGGTAGCGGTGAGCTGGACGGATGCTTCGGGTGCAACCCACACGGCCACGGCCACCTTGGCGAACGGGCCGGCTCTCTAGCCGGCAGATCCGCCCGGGGTATCCACCCCGAGCGCGAATTCAGCCCGCTCCGGTCCCACTCCCTTCCGAAGGGGACCGGAGCGGGCTTTGTCGTGCTCTCGTGCTCAGGGACACCGGTCGCGGGCGGGGCATCCGATCTCCGCGCTCGTCACTCGGTCGTGCAGTGACCGGATGCAACCGGGGTCGACAGCGACGCGGCTTTTGTGGCGACCGGCGAGATCTCGCCCGTCGCCAGGGCGAAGCCGACATTCGCCGTCGTCGACGACTTCGCGAACACGACACCGGCGACATGACCGGCGGGATCGAGAAGCGGTCCGCCGGAGTTACCCTGTTCGACCTCGGCTGCGAGCGAATAGACCTCTCGGTTCGCCGGATTCTGGCCGTAGATATCCGGCACGCGCACGGTGCTCACGCCTTCGACGGCGGCGGGCTTCGAACTGAACGGTCCGCCGAGGGGGTAACCGTCGAAGACCGCGTTCGCTCCGCGGTCGAGGGTGGTCCCGATGGTGAGCGGGGCCGTCGGCATGCGGGTGACCGCGATGACGGCGAGATCGTTCACCGGGTCGAAGTAGACGACGCGGCCGGTCCAGCTTCCGCCGTCCGGCGCGAGGACGACCGGCTCGGTCACCCCCGCGACGACGTGTGCGTTGGTCAGGATGCGGTCGGGCGAGACGATGAAGCCGCTTCCGGTCTGGTTTTGTCCGCAGGCATAGGCGTTGCCGGTGATCTTGACGACCGAGTGGGCCGAAACCTGTTGGGCCGCCGTCGATCCGCTCGTCGGGATGGGCAGCGGGGTTCCGACCCCGATCAAATCGAGCAGTCGCGGAATGCCCTGCTGGGTGACGACACCGCGCACCTGGGCTTCGAGCGCATTGATCGGTTGCGGCGTGATGGTGTTGATCGCGGCGACGACCTTCGACGACATGATCGCGTCGGAGACGAACGGCACGCCGAGTGAGCCGATGCCGAACGCGAGCATCGAGATCACGATCGCGGTGGCGACGAGCGAGACGACGGCGCCGAGCACGCGGTCGAGGATCCGGAGCGGGCCCTTCGGAACCCCGCGCGCGACGGCACGGCCGGCGGCGGTGCCGAGCACGAGTCCGGCGATAATGAGCCCGATGACGACGAGGAGGATGACGGGAAGGCGCCACGTGCTCGTTCCGACAACTCGGGTGACCAGGGGAATCGCGAAGAAAGCGAGCACCGCGCCGAGTACGACTCCGAGGATGCCGCCGATGCTCAATGCGAAACCCTGACGATAGCCGTTGATCGCCCAAGCGACGAGGAGCACGAGCAACAGCACGTCGAGGAGGGTTGAGCCTGGCATCATCCGCCCATCGTATTGGCCAATGCTGACCGTGTGACACCGCCCAAGTGGGGGCATAATTCACGAAGGATGCGCGCCGGCTCGCACCATTTTTTCACGAGGATGCAGCCGGATCACCAGTCTTTCCGTCGATGGAGTCACCGATCACTACAGCTCGTGCGCCAGTGCGAATCGCTGGTCTCCGACCGTTCGCGGTCTACGCTGTCGTCTCGGTCATCCAGCTCGCCGGGCTGTTCGCTGGCGCTGCGCAACTGGCAAGCCTCACGAAACCGCTGCTGATGCCGGTCCTTCTTCTCGCGCTGATCTGGTCGACGCTCGGACGGAGGACGTCGATCGGCCTGGCGCTGAACCGGGCGACGCGCGGCCGCAGGTCGTCGATCGTTGCGCTCGCGGCCGCCGGCATCGTCTTCTCCTGGATCGGGGATGTGCTGCTCTCGACCCCGGGCGGCCTCGGCTTTTTGCTCGGCCTCGGTAGTTTCTTCGTCGCCCACCTCGCCTACTTCGTGCTGTTTCTCGGGCCGCTTCGCACCCGCCCCTTCCGCACCCGCCCCTTCCGTACCCGGCGGGCGTCGTCGCCGCTCTCGCCGCTCGGGCTCCTCTTCGTTCCCTGGCTGGTCGGTCTGCTCGTCATCCTCGGTCCGCACCTCGGAATGTTATTCGTGCCGGTGGCGCTTTATGGGCTGGTGCTCGGGCTGGCTGCGGCGGCGGCTCTCGGCACCAATCGGCTCACGGCAGCCGGGGGCGTGCTGTTCCTGCTCTCCGACACGGTGCTCGCACTTCGTCTGTTCCTTCCCGGATTCTCGCTCTGGCAGGCGGACTTCCTGATCATGCTGCTCTACGTGCTCGGCCAGGGTCTGATCGTGCTGGGGGCGGTGCGTGCTGCTGCAGGTCTCTCCGCCCGGCAATAGACCGGAGCGGTGCCGACTGCCCGGCCGCCGTAGGCCTCCGACCAGCTGCTCGATTCCAGCCTGCGGCTGGAATCCATGCGGCTGGAATCCGACCCGACATCCCATGCGGACCTACGCCGGGCTGCGCCCGCGCGCCCCATACGCACGCGGGCTCGACCGGGCCTGCGCCAGAGCTGCTCCGGATGGAGCCAGGGCGACGCGAGCAGCTGCGGCTTGGCGTTCACCATCTTCATCGTGAAGTGGCTGCTGTGCAGCATGTGATGGTGCGCTACGCAGAGCAGCACTCCGTTATCCGTGTAAGTCGCCCCACCGTCGCCCGACTCCTCTACATGATGTGCCCGGCACCAACTCGGCGGAGCTGTGCACCGCGGCCAGACACACCCGCCGCCCCGAGCCGCGAGTGCCCGGCGCTGCGCCGTCGTGAACAGCCGCTGTGTCGACCCGAGCGCGAGAATCTCACCGAAAGTACCGAGCAGCATGTGCACGATGTCAGCGTCAGAGGCCAGGTCTCGAACGGACGCGGCGAAGACCGGTTCGTCAATGTCGTCCAGCCAGGCGATGCCACGATCGATCGCGCTATTCTCGAAACCTGCCAGTTGCACCAC
>JAYVNU010000273.1:0-3369 GCA_043758345.1 Lacisediminihabitans sp. | reverse complement strand
TTCCCTCGGGAGATCACGGTGTCGACGTGGCCGTCGATCTCGAAACCCTCCCAGGCCGAGTAGTCCATGTTCATGTGGTGCGTTCGCCCCTCGCCGATTCCGATCGAGGTGTGCCCGTTCGGGTTGTAGACGACGACATCCCCATCCGCGCCCGGCTGGATGACACCCTTCTTGCCATACATCCCGAACATTCGAGCGGGGGTCGTCGAGGTGAGCTCGACCCAGCGCGACAGCGAGATCTGGCCGTCGACGACACCCTGGTACATCAGATCCAGGCGGTGCTCGACGGAGCCGATGCCATTCGGAATCTTCGAGAAGTCGCCGATCCCCATGTCTTTCTGGCCCTTCATGCAGAACGGGCAGTGGTCAGTGGAGACCATTTGGATGTCGTTCGTGCGCAGCGATTGCCACATGTGGTGTTGGTGGCCCTCGGCCCTCGAGCGCAGCGGGGTCGAGCAGACCCACTTCGCCCCCTCGAATCCTGGTGCACCCAGTTGTTCTTCGAGCGACAGGTAGAGGTACTGCGGACAGGTCTCGCCGAACACGTTCTGCCCGGTGTCGCGGGCGGCGGCGATCTGTTCGACGGCCTGCTTCGCGCTCACGTGCACGACGTAGAGCGGCGCGCCGGTCAGGTTCGCGATCATAATCGCGCGGTGGGTCGCCTCCTCCTCCGCCTGCCAGGGGCGCGAGGTTCCGTGGAAGTACGGCGCGGTGTTCCCGGCCTCGAGGGCCTGCTTGACGAGAACGTCGATCATGGCGCCGTTCTCGGCGTGCATCATCATCAGCGCGCCGTTCGATGCACCCTTCTGGAAAGCCCGGAGAATCTGTCCGTCATCGGAGAGGAACACGCCTTTGTACGCCATGAAGAGCTTGAAGCTCGAGACGCCCTCGTCGATGAGTTCGTCCATAGCATCGAGCGAGGCATCCTGAACATCACTGAGGATCTGGTGGAATCCGTAGTCGATCGCGCAGTTGCCGGCTGCCTTCTCGTGCCAGGCCTGATAGCGGTCGATGACGTTCTCGTCGGGGTACTGAACGACGAAGTCGACGATGGATGTTGTTCCACCCCATGCTGCTGCGCGCGTGCCGGTCTCGAAGGTGTCGCTGGCGAAGGTGCCGCCGAACGGCATCTCCATGTGCGTGTGCGCGTCGATTCCGCCCGGGATCACGTACTTCCCGGCGGCGTCGATCACGCTGTCGACATTCGACTCCAGGTCGAACCCGAGAAGCGTCGAGCCCGGCGCGAGCACCGCGGCGATGGTCTCGCCGTCAATCAGCACATCGGCGGCTCCGGTGCCGGTCGAGTTGACGACCAGCCCATTCTTGACGAGGGTCTTCACTGATCACCTTTCTGTATTTTACCGGCGCTTTTCACCTGGCCCATAGCTGGAGCTCTGACCCGGCGGACCCCTGCGTAACGGGGTCCCTCGCGCCATAGCTGGAGCTGTGGCGACGCGATTACGGTTGCGGGATTCTCGTGTACGACTCCGGCCGACGGTCGCGGTAGAACTGCCAGTCATCGCGCATCTCCTGCACCATGTCCATGTCGAGGTCGCGAACGAGGATTTCCTCGTTCTCGCCAGACCCCCGCTCTCCGACGAAGTTGCCGCGCGGGTCGATGACCTGACTCGTGCCGTAGAAATCGACGGCGAGGTCGCCATACTCGTTATCCTCCCGGCCCACCCGGTTCGGCTGAAGCACGAAGTAGCCGTTCGCCACCGCCGCGCAGGGCCCCTCGACCTCCCACAGCCGATTCGAGAGGCCCGGCTTCGTGGCGTTGGGATTGAAGACCATGTGCGCTCCACCGAGACCGAGCTCGCGCCATCCCTCGGGAAAGTGCCGGTCGTAACAGATGTAGAGGCCGATCTTTCCGACGGACGTGTCGAACACCGGGTAGCCCATGTTGCCCGGGCGGAAGTAGAACTTCTCCCAGAACCTGTCGAGGTGCGGAATGTGGTGTTTGCGGTATTTGCCGAGGACGGTGCCGTCGGCCTCGACGATCACTGCGGTGTTGTAATAGACGCCGGTGATGTCCTCCTCGTAGATGGGGAGGATCATCACGATGTTCAGCTCTTTGGCGAGCGCCGCGAACTTCTGCACGATAGGTCCGTCGGCTGGCTCGGCATAGCGGTAGTACTTCTTGTCTTCGGTGATTCCGAAGTACGGACCGTAGAAGAGCTCCTGGAAGCAGATTACCTGTGCGCCGGCGGCGGCCGCGTCTCGCGCGAACCGCTCGTGTTTGGCAATCATCGACTCTTTGTCGCCGGTCCACCTCGTCTGGGTGATTGCTGCGCGTACGACAGTCATCGATGCCTCCATCGTCGGTTGTTTTTGTTATTGTGCTCCGTAAACATTTCCCTTATGTTTCTGCCTGTGACGTTGGCGTAAACATAGAACGCTCCGACGACGGGCGCAACGATCGAGGGAGGGATGCCACGTGAAAGCGATAGCACCCGCCGTCGAAGAGAGCACCCCGCACGGCATCGCGGCCGCAGTCGCCCGCCTGATCACCTCCGGCGATCTCGCCCCCGGAGACCGCCTGCCGACCGTTCGTGAGCTCGCTGGCGACCTCGGCGTGAGCCCGGCGACGGTCAGCCACGCCTGGCAGGCGCTGTCCGGCGTCGGCCTCATCGTCTCCCGCGGACGCAGCGGGAGCTTCGTGCGAGAGCCGCCGCGCAAATGGCTCCCCCCGCGATACCACGGCCTCGCCGGCCAGCTCGAGGCGACACGACTCGACCTGTCGACCGGCACCCCGGATCCCGAACTGCTCCCCGCCCTCGGCCCGGCCTTCTCGCGCGTCGCAACGAGGGCGGGCACTGCCAGCTACCTCGAAGAGCCGGTCATCCCCGAGCTCGAAGCCGCACTCCGTTCATCCTGGCCCTATCCGGTCGAGGCACTGACGGTCGTGGACGGAGCGATGGATGCGATCTCCCGCGCCATGGAGATCGTCGTGCGTTTCGGCGACCGGGTCGTGGTCGAAGACCCCGGATTCCCGCCCATCTTCGACCTGCTCGAACACTTCGGAGCCGTGCGCGTCCCGGTCGGCGTCGATGAATACGGCATGCGGCCCGACCTTCTGGAGCAGGCGCTCATCCTCCGACCGACCGCGATCGTACTGCAACCACGCGCGCAGAATCCGACCGGCCGCTCACTCACGCCGGAGCGGGCCGGTGAATTGGCGACGGTCATCCGGCGCAGCAGGCACGCGAACGACGCGATCGTCATCGAGGATGACCACTCCGGCTCCATCTCCGCCGTCGGCGATGTCAGCCTCGGCGCCTTCATCCCAGGCCAGGTGCTGCACATCCGCAGCTTCTCGAAATCGCACGGACCCGACCTGCGCATCGCTGGCATCGGTGGGCCGACGAT
>JAYVNU010000272.1:0-3371 GCA_043758345.1 Lacisediminihabitans sp. | reverse complement strand
TGCGCGGGCGCGAGAAAGCCATCGGATATCGGAGCACCGCAGAAGCATTTGTGTCCGGTCGGCAGGTATGTGCCCTCGCCCGCATGGACCGCGATCGTGGTCTTCGCCCGCACATCCGAGCCGCCCTGTTTCTCCATCATCGCCATGCCGAGCAGGGCCATCCTCGTGTCCGGGTGACGTGCGCCGCCGTATTCGCGGCTGAGAAGTCGTGGCAGCCACCGCTCCGCGAGCTCCGGCGCAGCCTGGAGAGCCGGAACGGCCGCGTGAGTCATCGAGATCGGGCAGGCGTGACCAGGCTCGACCTGGGCGAACAGCATGAAGGTAGCCGCCCGCGCCGCGTTCACGCCCGGCCGCGGATCCGCCCACGCAGACGTGTGCGCACCCGCGACGACCGCTACGGAGATCACACGGTGATACGACGAGTTACAGACGACCTCATCGATGCGGTTTTCATACCGGTCCTGCGTCTGAAACTCGGGCTCGATCCGGTTCGCGCGCTCGACGTCGTTCTGGAACTGCGCAGTTCCGACGCGGCCTCCTATCCCTCGGAGGGTGTCGAGTGCCCCGGTCGCTCGACCGGGGCACTCATTCACAAGCGAGCCGGAATCAGGCCTCGCTCATCGCGGACTTCTCCGCCTGACCCTTTGCCGCATAGAAAGCAGCTCGGGCGGCGATACGTCGCGCTTGCTCGGCCTGACCGGCATCGAGCACCTCCTGGGGCACCTCGACGTTGGGCACGCGACTCACGCCATGGTGTTTCTCGATGTAGGCATCCATCTCCGGGCCGGACTCCCATGACGTGATGAGACAGTAGCGCGGCTCACTTCCGACGTGCGTTGCGGCGTGCCAGAGTCGCTGCGTATCGATGATCAGCTGGGCTCCGGCCGGGAGCGCGATGCGGTACTCGACGCTCGGGTCGGTGCGATTGTCGCGAAGGACGAAGAAGCTGTCCTTGTCGTCGGTGAGGTTGAAGAAGCCGCGGACCACCCACCCGGTGCCGTCCGGATTGAGGCGGTTGTTGTCGTCCTGGTGGAGGTTGTAGAGGGTATCGGCGTAGGTGTTCGGCTGCAGCTCGATGACGCGGCAGCGGCCGACATTCGCCCCGGGCTCCTGCGCACGGCGCACGAGATTCGGAGCCTTCTCCACCTGAGAGGCAATCCACACTCCGTCTTTATCGGTGCGCGGTGGCTTGTGATTCCAGAAGCCGTTGACCTCGATCTCGCCCTTCGCACTGGCCAGCGGGGCGAACTGGGTCTCTCCCGACGACTTCCAGTCGACGTACTCGATGTCCTGCCACTCAGTGGGATCGAGCTCCTGGTTGTAGCGGTCGAGAACCACATAACCGGTCTCCTCGAGAGCGGCAGATTTGATGTAACCCATGGTGTGACCCATGTCCTTTCGTCGGGGGCCAGCACGTTTTAACAGGCCCAACTTAGGGCAGCCTAACATTCGTTATCCTGCGGCGACCGATCCACGCCGACCTGCGAATAAGCTGGTCCCAACTATGGGCACTGCCACGAATATCGATGCCACAGCGGTCAACACGATTCGCTGGCTCTCCGCCGCCGACACGACGATCGTCGTACCGGTGTACCAGCGGCAATATCGCTGGGACATCGGTGCCTGCGAGCAACTGCTCTCCGATATCCGCGCGGTCGCCGACTCCGCTGTTTCGGAGGACGACGATCGGCACATGCACTTCATCGGCTCGATCCTGTCGTCGGCCAGCACCGAACTCGCCGACGGAGCGACTGCCGACGGCGCAGAGCTAGTGCTCATCGACGGACAGCAGCGAATCACCACGCTCATGCTGCTGATCGCGGCGCTCCATCACAGCGTGCTCGGCGATCCGGTGCTCGCCTCCGACCCGAATCTCGCCTCCGACCTCGAAAAAGTGCTGGTGCGCGGGTCCGACCCCGCGCGCACGAAACTCCGCCCGCACCGCGCGTGGGCCGAAGTGTTCGAGAGCGTCGTACTCGATCGCAGGCTCTCGGATGACGTCCCAATCGACTCGCGGTTCGACGACAATTACGCCTTCTTCCGCAGCCAGATTCCCGCCTCGGAGGCACTTCGGATCTGGCACGGACTTCAGCGTCTCGAGCACGTCGCCATCACGCTCGGCGCCGACGCGAATGCCCAACAGATCTTCGAGAGCCTCAACTCGACGGGAGAGCCGCTCAGAGACCACGAACTGATTCACAACTACGTGCTCATGGGTCTCTCGCACTCCGAGCAGAGCGAGATCGAGGACTCATTCTGGGTGCCGATCGAGCAGAACACCGGTGACGCCATTGCGGGATTCTGGCGCCACTATCTCGTAATGAAAACAGGCCGGGAGGTCGATACCGTCGGCGGTCGCGGCGTGTATGACGCCTTCCGTGAGCGATTCCCGCGCCTGGAGCTCGTGACTCTTCGTGAGCACGCCTCGGAGTGGCGTGACTATTCGGAGACCTACCGAACGCTGCTCGAGCCGGCGCTCGAGCCCGATCCAGCAGTCGCTCGGCAACTCGGATTCGTGAACACCTTCGGGCGCGGCATGTACCCACTGGTCATGAGCGCCCACCGCGCGTATTCACGCGGAGACACCGGCCCCGACATCCTGATCCGCACGCTCGAGCAGGTGCAGTCCCTGCTGCTGCGACGCACCATTGTCGGCATCGGCACCGACCGGCTCGTCGGTCGACTTTGTCGTGTGGCAAGCAAGGGACCGGATGCCGTGACCCTCGCGATCGCCCGCATCATGCCGTCGGACGAACGCGTACGCGTTGCGGCGAAGTACGGCGAACTCCCCCACGCCGCCTACGTTCTCGGGCGACTCTCGGGAGCCGATGCTCCGGGGACTCTCGCCGTCGAGCACATCTTCCCCCTGTCGCCATCCGAAACCTGGAGTGGAGACGGGCAGCGTGAGTGGGCCGACTACACGGAGGACGAACAGAACAGTCATCGGGCGCTTACGCAGACGCTCGGCAACCTCACGCTGCTCGAGCAGCCGTTGGCCGAGCGGGCGTTCGACCGATCGTTCGCCGAGAAGCGCTCGGTCTATGCCCTCAGCACGGTTGCAGCGACTCGATCACTTACCTACGCGTCCACCTGGGGTACGGCCGCGATCGGCGACCGCACGGCCAGGCTGACCGCGGACTTTTTGCGGGTATGGCAGCGTCCGGCGACGGTGGCGATCGACGACGACGGGCTCACGCCGATCCTCGACGCCATCCATCGCCGAGGCTGGCCGCGAGGGTGGGAGCGTGAATTCGAGTACGTCGAATTCCGCGGCGAGCACTGGGATGTGTTCGACGTCAAATCGCTCTTCACCCGCATCTTCACACGGCTCTGGGCCGACTCACACACTGATGTCGTTACCTTCAGCTCGC
>JAYVNU010000271.1:0-28576 GCA_043758345.1 Lacisediminihabitans sp. | reverse complement strand
GATCTCGCCCTCGGGGAAGGAATCATTGCGCACGACGTCGGTCTTGGCCCCGAGCTGTAAGAGGTATCCGTTGAGGGTGTAGACGAAGCTGTCGTAGTTGTCGACGACGAGAATCCGGGTCATTGTCCTACCTTCGCATCGTTGACGTTCACGAAAGTATTCAGCCAGGGGAAGAGAAGGAAGACGAGAGCGGCCAGCACCGCGCCGAAGAAGACGACCATCAGGATGACGCGGAGCCACAGCGGTCCGGGCATGATCCGCCAGAGCGCTCCGTACATCCCCTCACCCTACCGTCGCGATAGTGGTGGCGATTGCCTGCGGGGCACCGGCGGAGGTGGGTTGCCACGAGTCCATCGATGCATAGGCGATCAACCGCTCCGTCGAGGTGAAGATCGGGGTGCACGTCGTCATCGTCATGACCCGGTCGGTCGCAACGATCCCCGCGAACTGCGGAACCGGGTCGACGACTCCCACCCCCGACGGCTTCACGTATTCGAGACCGCGGAAGATGTAGGTGTAATACCCGTCCTTGGTCTGCACGTAGATCTTGTCTCCGACCTGCAGGTCGTTCAATCCGCGGAAGGATGCCCCGCGAGTCGTACGGTGCGCCGCCGTCGCGAAGTTGCCGACCTGGCCCGGCATCGCTGTGCCGGGATAGTGTCCGATGCCGGTCGTGTTGAGCACGTCCTGGCCGACTCCTTGAGAGATGAGTCTCGACCAGTCCGCCCCGAAGCGTGGGATATAGATCACCGCTATCCGCACGCGGTTGACCGGGGCGATGCCGACCACAGGTTGCCCGAAGTCGGTCGGACCGGCTGCCGGGGCGGCGTGGACAGTGCCTCCGCCGAACTGATGTGCCACAGCCACTGCTGCTTTGTCCTGCTGGTGTCCGACGATGATGTCGTTGAGCCAGAGCTGCCAACCGAGGAAAAGGAAGACGAGCACACCGGCAGTGATCAGCAACTCGCCGAATACGCCGATGATGCTGACGCGCCGCCGCTTCTTCGGCCGCGCGCGACCCCCGTCGGACCCGATGACGGCGGCCGATCCGTCGACGGCGCGGTCCCCCTGGTTCCCATCCATGGATGGATCCTAGACGCTCCATCCTGCAATGGCCCTGACGATTTTCCGCTTCCCGGGAGCGCCGGGGGCATTCACGCTACAATTTCCGAATGGCCAGACCCAACTCGCGTTCGAAGCCCGCTGCCCCCGTCGAGACGCGCGGAGGCGACGACGCTCCGAACCCGATTTGGTTCAAACCGATCATGTTCGGCCTCATGCTCATCGGTCTCATCTGGATCATCGTCTTCTACGTCAGTGGCGCACAACAGCTTCCGGTGCCGTCGTTGCAGAACTGGAACATCCTCGTCGGTTTCGGAATCCTGTTCCTCGGATTCCTCATGACGACGCGCTGGCGCTGAGCCTTCGCCTCGACGGCGTCTCCACCGCCGAGTTACACGGCTGTAATTATCCCCACTGTGGAGAAAGCTGTGGATAACTCCGGTTGCGGGAGTTCGTCGGCCGTCAGGCGCCGATCAGTGCCACGCCGATTCCGCTGAGGCCCAGCAGCAGGGCTGCGACACCGATGAGCATCCCCACCTGCGGGATCCGTCGGTTTCCTGCGCGTGTGCGAACGAAGACCAGCGCGACAATGGCGCCGATCACAAGGCCACCGACATGTGCCTGCCAGGCGATGCCGGGAACGACGAAGCCGATGCCGAGGTTGATGGCAATCACGATGATCAACTGGGTGGCGTTGGCCCCCAGGTGGCGAGCGATGATGAAATACGCGCCGAAGAGTCCGAAGATGGCGCCGGATGCCCCGACGACGACGACGCCGGGGGCGAGCAGCAGTACAGCCACCGACCCTCCGATTCCGGCGAGCAGGAACAGCACCGCGAAACGCACCCTGCCGATCATCGCCTCGACCTGCGTACCGAGGATGAAGAGCGAGAACATGTTGAAGAGGATATGCAGCACCGAAGCGTGAACGAAGAGCGACGTCACCATCCTCCACGGCTGCAGCACGGTGAGGGGCGGGTAGTACGCAAGCGCGCCGTTGACGACGCTTCCCGTACGGGACGTCAGAAGCCCGGTAGCCACCTCAGCGATGAAGACGAGACCGCAGAGCGCCATGATCGCGTAGGTCACGACCGGAGCATCTGTGCCCGTCGCGCGCCGTACAGCGGTCACGACCGCCGGACGGGTGCGCGGCATGCTCTGCCGAGACTCGCGAACGCACTCGGGGCAGTGCACGCCAACCGCCGCCTGCGTTTGGCACTCGGGGCAGATCGTACGGCCGCACCGCTGGCAGAGCACGAAGCTTTGCCGATTCGGATGCCGGTAACAGTAGTTGGCCGAAGAATCCGGCAACTGGCTCATGGGGTTGAGACGCCCTGCCTAGACTTCGTCGATGCTGATGCTCGTGATGACCACGTCTTCTCGTGGCTTGTCGCGGGCATCCTTCTCCACGGCCTCGATCTTCTTGACGACGCTGCGGGAATCCTCATCGGCGACCTCGCCGAAGATGGTGTGCTTTCCCTGAAGCCAGGTCGTCGGAACCGTGGTGATGAAGAACTGCGAGCCGTTGGTTCCGTGGCCGCCGCGTGAGCCGGCGTTGGCCATGGCGAGCACGTAGGGTTCGGTGAAGTTGAGCTCCGGGTGGATCTCGTCGTCGAAGTTGTAGCCCGGTCCGCCGGTGCCCTGGCCGAGCGGGTCGCCGCCCTGAATCATGAAGTTGTCGATGATGCGATGGAAGATCACGCCGTCGTAGAGAGGCTTGGAAGTCTTCTCGTTGGTGCGGGAATCGGTCCACTCGATACCACCGGTTGCGAGTCCGACGAAGTTGGCGACGGTCTTCGGGGCATGGTTTCCGAGGAGGTTGACCTTGATGTCGCCGAGCGTAGTGTGCAGCGTAGCTACTTGGGTGTGTATGGGCATGCCGCTATTCTTTCACAGCATCACTCAGCGTTCAGGTGACTTGCAGACTCCCAGGTTGGCACTCTCAACGGCTCATGCGAGTATTGGACCAGATTCCCGGCTCTTCAACTGGAGGTTCCCATGTCACTGTCACGCAAGCAAAAGAAGGAACTCAAGAAGCTCCGCGCTGCGGCGTCCGACATCTGGGATGACCAGAAAGATGTTTTCGAGCGTGCCGGCAAGACGCTTGCCAAGGCCGGCCACCACGCCGCGGAATACGGGCGTTCGGATGTCGCCCCCCGCGTTCAGGACGCCTATGACACCCACCTGCGCCCCGGGCTGAGCTCCGTGGCCGGCACCGCACGCACCCGTCTCAACAAGGATGTCGTACCCACCCTCTCATCGGCTTTCGCGTCCGCGCTTGCACTCCTCGAGGTCGCCAAAGACCCACGGGTCCGCGACGCGATGAGAGTGGCGAGCACGAAGGGCAACGAGCTCGGTGCCAAGGTCGGAATCGTCCCAGCGAAGAAGAGCGCGAGCCCGGCGAAGTACATCGTCATCGGCTTCGGCGTGATCGCGGCCGTCGGTGTCGGCTATGCCGCCTGGCAGACGCTTCGTGCCGACGACGAGCTGTGGGTAACCGACGAGACCGACGCTCCCGTTTCACGGGCATAACCAGCGGTCCTCCGCTGAGATTGTTCGCTTTCGGGACGGATGTTCTTCGGCGCCCGCGAACATCCGACCCGAAAGCGAAGGCCGCCAGGGTAAGCGGCCAGCAGGGACAGCGATGGGGCCGAAGTGGAGCCTAGGGGAATCGAACCCCTGACCTCCTGCTTGCAAAGCAGGCGCTCTACCAATTGAGCTAAGGCCCCGAAAAAATCCCGCGGGGTTTCGGGTGGGGATACCAGGACTTGAACCTGGGACCTCTTCGTTATCAGCGAAGCGCTCTAACCGCCTGAGCTATATCCCCTCGGGCCCCGATCATCTCGATCCCGTTCATCTCGATCCCGTTTATCTCAGAGCAGCTATGAGAGTATCGCACCCCGTGCCATTCCCTAAATCGGGTCAGTTATTGGTGAAGCCGACGAGCAGACCACCACTGATGCGCACGCTGAAGTTGTAGAGAAGCGCCGTGATCGCGCCGAGGGCTGTGCCCACCACGACGTTGAGTACCGCAACGACGAAGGAGAACAGTCCGACATTCGGAAGGGAGTACACCGACGTCACATCGAAGTCCGCCTGGTTCAGGATCTCGCGCAGCAGCCCGTTGATGTTGTTGAAGATGTGCGTCGTGTCGAGCACCACCCAGACGAGCAGGTTGACGACTACGAAGATGATTCCGAGGGTCACCATGAGGAGGAATGACAGCTTCACCGCCGACCAGAAGTCGATGTACACGAGCTTGAGGCGCACCTGCTTGGTGGCTGCGGCTCGCTGCGACTTGCGCTGGAGCTTCTCCGCGACACTACTCATCTATCGTTTCGTCCTTCCCGGTCTGGATCTCATCGACAGGATTCTCTTCTTCGGGAGCGTCCGGTGTCTCGATTTCCAGGTTGCGTTCGCTGTTTTTGGCGACAGCGATGATCTTGTCTTCGTCCGCAAAGCGTGCGAAAACGACACCCATGGTGTCACGGCCCTTTGCCGGAACCTCGGCGACAGATGAGCGTACCACCTTGCCACTGGCGAGGACCACGAGCACCTCGTCGTCGTCGAAGACGATCAGTGAACCGGCCAGGTCGCCCCGCGCCTCCTGCAGCTTGGCTACCTTGATGCCGAGACCACCACGGCCCTGAACGCGGTACTGGTCGGCGGCGGTGCGCTTTGCGAAGCCACCCTCGGTGACGACGAATACGTAGCCGGCGTCCGAGACGACCGAAGCGTCGAGCAGCGTGTCGTCATCGCGGAAGTGCATCCCGATGACTCCGGATGTCGCGCGCCCCATAGGGCGGAGTGCCTCGTCGGATGCCGTGAAGCGAATCGACATCCCCTTACGCGATACGAGTAGGAGGTCTGAATCCTCTTCGACCAGCATCGCGGACACCAGCTCGTCCTCCTCGCGGAGGTTGATCGCGATGATGCCACCCGAGCGGTTGGTATCGTATTCGGCCAGCGCAGTCTTCTTGACCAGACCGCCCCGCGTCGCAAGAGTCAGGTATTGCGCCGCCGTGTAGTCGCGGATGTCGAGAATCTGGGCGATCTCCTCGTCGGGCTGGAGCGCGAGCAGGTTGGCGACGTGCTGGCCCTTCGCGTCGCGACCGGCCTCCTGAACCTCGTATGCCTTGGCACGGTAGACGCGTCCCTTGTTCGTGAAGAACAGGAGCCAGTGGTGGGTAGTGGTGACGAAGAAGTGCTCGACGACGTCATCCGCCCGGAGCTGGGCGCCCTTGACGCCCTTGCCACCGCGGTGCTGGCTGCGGTAGTTGTCGCTGCGAGTGCGCTTGATGTAGCCACCACGCGTTACGGTGACGACCATCTCTTCCTCGGGGATGAGGTCTTCGACGTTCATATCCCCGTCGAAGCCAAACATGATCTCGGTACGACGGTCGTCTCCGTACTTGGCGATGAGCTCCGTCAACTCTTCGCTGACGATATCGCGCTGACGCTCCGGACTCGCGATGATCGCCTGGAACTCGACGATCTCGAGTTCGATCGCGTCGTGCTCGTCGATGATCTTCTGGCGCTCGAGGGCCGCAAGGCGGCGAAGCTGCATGTCGAGGATCGCCCGTGCCTGCAGCTCGTCGATGTCGAGCAGGGTGATGAGCCCGTCGCGGGCGTCTTCGACTGTTTCCGACCGGCGGATGAGCGCGATGACCTCATCGAGGGCGTCAAGTGCCTTGAGATACCCGCGCAGGATGTGAGCGCGCTCCTCTGCCTTGCGGAGGCGGAACTGGGTGCGTCGAACGATGACATCGATCTGGTGCGTCGCCCAGGCGGTGATGAATCCGTCGATCGCGAGGGTGCGTGGAATGCCGTCGACGATCGCAAGCATGTTCGCGCCGAAGTTCTCCTGCAGTTGAGTGTGCTTGTACAGGTTGTTCAGCACGACCTTCGCAACGGCATCGCGCTTCAGCACGATCACGAGGCGCTGCCCGGTGCGACCGGAGGTCTCGTCGCGGATGTCGGCGATTCCCGCCAGCTTGCCCTCTTTGACGAGCTCAGCGATCTTCAGCGCGAGATTGTCGGGGTTGACCTGGTACGGCAGTTCCGTGACTACGAGGCAGGTGCGGCCCTGCAACTCTTCGACGTTGACGACGGCCCGCATGGTGATGGAGCCACGACCGGTGCGATAGGCGTCTTGAATACCCTTGAGCCCGAGGATCTGGGCGCCGGTCGGGAAATCCGGACCCTTGATGCGCTGAACGAGGGCTTCGACCAGCTCTCCCTGGCTCGCTTCCGGGTGAGCGAGGTGCCAGAGGGCACCCGCGCCGACCTCACGGAGATTGTGCGGCGGGATGTTGGTGGCCATACCGACCGCGATGCCGACCGACCCGTTGACGAGCAGGTTGGGAAAGCGGCTCGGCAGAACCATCGGCTCCTGGGTGCGGCCGTCGTAATTGGGCTGGAAGTCGACAGTCTCTTCCTCGATGTCCCGCACCATCTCCATGGCGAGCGGCGCCATCTTGGTCTCGGTGTACCGATGAGCCGCGGCCCCGTCGTTGCCGGGCGAGCCGAAGTTGCCCTGGCCGAGCGCGAGCGGATAGCGCAGGCTCCAGGGCTGCACGAGACGCACGAGCGCGTCGTAAACCGAGGAGTCGCCGTGCGGGTGGAACTGACCCATGACGTCGCCGATGACGCGGGTGCACTTCGAGAAGCCCTTGTCCGGACGGTACCCGCCGTCGTACATCGCGTAGATCACCCGACGGTGCACGGGCTTCAATCCATCGCGCACCTCCGGAAGTGCGCGGCCGACGATGACGCTCATCGCGTAGTCGAGGTACGACCGCTGCATCTCGAGCTGAAGGTCGACCCGGGTGATCTTGTCGTGCGAGATGTCTATTTCTTTGCCGGCGATCTGGTCGTCGTCGGGGGTTACATCGTCAGCCATTGGCTTCTTTCCTGAGATTCAGTGGATCCGGCGACCGAGCCTGTCGAGATCTCGACAGGCTCGTTCGCCCGTGGGACAGGCTCGATCACCGGAGCATCAGATATCGAGGAAGCGCACGTCTTTGGCGTTCCGTTGGATGAAGCTGCGGCGCGATTCGACGTCTTCACCCATGAGGGTCGCGAAGATCTCATCGGCGGCAGCGGCGTCATCCAGGGTCACCTGCAGCAGCGTGCGTGTGGCCGGATCCATGGTGGTCTCCCACAGCTCCTTGTAGTCCATCTCGCCGAGACCCTTGTAGCGCTGGATGCCATTGTCTTTCGGGATGCGCTTACCTGCGGCGATCCCGGCGGTGACGAGTGCATCGCGCTCGCGATCGCTATAGACGTACTCGTGGGGCGAGTTGCTCCACTTGAGCCGATAGAGCGGGGGCTGGGCGAGGTAGACGTATCCCAGGTCGATCAGGGGACGCATGTAGCGGAACAGCAGGGTCAACAACAGTGTGGTGATGTGCTGACCGTCGACATCCGCGTCGGCCATCAGCACGATCTTGTGATAGCGCGCCTTCTCCGGGTTGAAGTCTTCGCCGACGCCGGCGCCGAACGCCGTGATCATCGCCTGCACCTCGTTGTTCGCGAGTGCGCGATCGAGGCGAGCCTTCTCGACGTTGAGGATCTTGCCACGAAGCGGCAGGATCGCCTGAAACTCCGGGTTGCGACCCTGAACAGCAGATCCACCGGCCGAGTCGCCCTCGACCATGAAGATCTCGGAGAGGCTCGGGTCGTTGCTCGAGCAGTCCCGCAGCTTGCCCGGCATTCCGCCGGACTCGAGCAGGCCCTTTCGACGGGTCTGCTCCCGTGCCTTCCGTGCGGCGAGACGGGCCGCGGATGCCTGGATCGCCTTGCGGATGACGTCGCGGGCCTGAGTCGGGTTGCGATCGAACCAGTCCCCGAGCTGATCGCCAGCGACCTTCTGCACGAACGACTTCGCGATCGTGTTGCCGAGCTTCGTCTTCGTCTGGCCCTCAAACTGCGGCTCCGCCAGCTTCACGGAGATGACGGCGGTGAGACCCTCGCGAACGTCGTCGCCGGTGAGGTTCTCATCCTTCTCCTTGATGATCCCCTTCTCACGCGCGTACTTGTTGACGAGGGTTGTGAGCGCGGCACGGAAGCCCTCTTCGTGGGTGCCCCCCTCGTGGGTGTTGATCGTGTTCGCGTAGGTGTGCACGCTCTCCTGGTAGGAGGTGGTCCACTGCATCGCGACCTCGAGCGAGATCTTCAGATCGGTGTCTTCGAGTTCGAACGAGATGACGTCGGGGTGCACCACCTCGACCTTCTTTGCGGAGTTGAGGTATTCGACGTAGTCAACGAGACCGTTCTCGTACATATAGGTGTCGGAGACCGGCCCGGCTTCCGGGTCGGCCTCGCGTCGCGCACGAGACTCGTCGGTTTCGCGCTCATCGGTGAGCACAATCGTCAGACCTTTGTTGAGGAAGGCCATCTGCTGGAACCGGGCGCGAAGGGTCTCGTAGTCGAACTCGACCGTCTCGAACGTGTCGGGGCTCGGCCAGAACGTGATGATCGTGCCGGACTCCGTCGAACCCTCGCCCTTCTCGAGCGGTTCTTGGGGAGTGCCGTGTTTGTAACTCTGGCGCCAGACGTGCCCCTGGCGGCGTACCTCGACATCCAATTCTTTCGAAAGCGCATTGACGACGGAGATGCCAACGCCGTGCAGCCCACCCGAGACGGAATAGCCTCCCCCGCCGAACTTTCCTCCGGCGTGGAGGATGGTGAGGACGACCTCAACGGTCGACTTATTCTCCGATTTGTTCAGATCGACCGGGATTCCTCGGCCGTTGTCGACGACACGCACACCGCCGTTCTGCAGCATGGTAACGAGGATCGTGTCGCAGAATCCGGCGAGGGCTTCATCGACCGAATTGTCGACCACCTCGTACACCAGGTGATGCAAGCCCCGCGGACCGGTCGAACCGATATACATACCGGGTCGCTTGCGGACGGCTTCAAGCCCCTCGAGCACCTGGATCTGATCGGCACCGTAACTGTCTTCAGACTCGGAATTCGAACGGTTTGCTGCCATGTTGAATTGGGCTCCCGCCAAGTAGATCGACCTGTCGTTCGCGGCTGGGAATCCATCTGCGGATGCTGCAGCGACAACTCGCCTATTCTACCCAAGGTCTGCACCGCACGGGCCGAATTTCGCCGTCTGGGGAGTCAGTATTTAGGAGTCGACCGATTTTGCCTTGTCAACCGTAAGTATCGCGCGGACCACGCCCTGGAATTGATCTGGAGCCCCTTTTCCACGAGGGAGCACCCGGCCCTTCAAATCGCACGGATTGAATGCCTGCATCCGGGTACCGCCTAGCGATGCTCGTCATGAGCTGCACCCTCATCAGGCGCAGCTGCGTCGCCCACGCCGTCGAGTCGCATTTCACCGAGAGCACACCCTCGTCAATCGTGATCGGGGTGGAGTGTTCAGCGGTCTCCACCCCCGCGATCTCCACCCAGGAGGCAAGTAATTCCGACTGTGCGAGCGGGGAATTCCAGCCGAGGCGAACGGTGAGGGCGTCGACAACGGAACCGAGGCCTTCCGGGTCGCGACCAGCACCGAAGGGTGCACTCGAACCCGGTTCCCGCTTCGTGCGCTTGCGGGCGCCACTCGAGCGGGAGGATCCATCCCCGAAGACCCGCCTGAAACGCTCGTAGACCACCCGGCTCTCTGACTCCTCCTCCCCAGGCCCGTCGGTCACGTCGGCTCCGAAACAACAGTGCCGTTGGCGATGTGGACAGCATTGCCGCGGAGCTCCACCGGCACGTCGTCGAAGACGGCGGCGGTGATCAGCACCTGTTCGTAACCGGCGATAGCGGTGGCCAATCGTGTCCGTCGCGCTTCATCCAATTCTGCGAACACATCGTCGAGCATGAGCACCGGATCTCCTGTGGCCGATTCGCGGCGCAGAAGCTCGGCCGAGGCCAGCTTCAGCGCCAGCGCGAACGACCACGATTCGCCATGGCTCGCGTACCCCTTGGCCGGCAGTCCATTCAACTGCAGCATCAGGTCGTCACGGTGCGGCCCCACCAGGGTGATCCCGCGATCCAGTTCGCTGCGTTTCATCCGCGCGAGGGCCGCACGGAAGATAGTGGCGATTTCTTCCACCGCCCGCAGATCGTCGGGTGCTGAATCTGTGGTGTCGATCTCGCCGCCGTCATCTTCTCGGGCGACATCGCTCGAGGAGCTGAGGATACTGAGGTGAAGAGTGAGTGACGCCCGATGGTCGGCGCCCGCCACCGCCATGTAGCTCGCGCCCAGCTCGGGCAGAAGCTCGGCGACGAGCATGCAACGAGCCGAGATCAGTTCGGAGCCAAGGGAGACCAGCCGGTCATCCCAAATCTCCAGCGTGCCGAGCTGCGTTTCTTTCAATCCGGATGCCCGGGCCGATTTCAGCAGAGTGTTGCGCTGTCGAACGACCCGGTCGTAATCAGCCATCACCCCCGAGAGTCGCGGCGATCGCAGGATGAGCAACTCGTCGAGGAAACGCCGACGCCCCGACGGATCGCCACGGATGAGCGCGAGATCCTCGGGAGCGAACAACACACTCGAGAAGTATCGAGGGAGCTCACGGGTCTTGATGACCGAGCGATTGATCTGCGCACGATTCGCGCTCGAGCGGTTCAGTTGCAGTTCGACGAGCAGCTGTCGTTCACCATTCTCGAGCCGCGCCCGGACGATGGCCGAATCGGTTCCCTGGCGGATCATCGCGTGGTCGACAGCTATCCGATGGGAACCCAGGGTGCTCAGATACCCCAACGATTCGACCAGATTCGTCTTGCCCTGTCCGTTGCTTCCGACGAAAAGGTTCGGTCCCGCGACGAGCGGGACCTCGGCGGTCTCGTAGTTGCGAAAGTCCGTCAGACTCAGGTGCGTGACGATCACGCGCGACTAGTCGGTCTTTTTGACCGCGTGCCCGCCGAACTGGTTGCGCAGCGCGGCGACGGCCTTCATCGCCGGTGATTCACCGGCCTGGCGAGAGACGTAGCGGGCGAAGATGGACGCGCTGATGGTCGGCACCGGCACGGAGTTGGCAAGTGCTTCCTCGATGGTCCAGCGACCCTCACCCGAGTCATCCACATATCCTTCGATATCTTCGAATTGGGGATCTTCCTCGAGAGCGAGCACCAGGAGTTCGAGTAGCCAGGAGCGGATGACTGTTCCGTGCTGCCATGCCTTGAAGGTTCCGGTGACATCTTTGATGATGTCTTTGCGCTTGTCGAGGAGCTCATACCCTTCGGCGTAGGCCTGCATGAGCGCGTACTCGATGCCATTGTGCACCATCTTGGCGTAGTGGCCGGCACCGGTCTCGCCGGCGTGCACGAAGCCCTCCTCGCGAGGGCCCTCCGGGCGGAGCGCGTCGAAGACCGGCATCAGCGTCTCGATATTCTCGCCCTTGCCGCCGACCATGAGGCCGTAGCCGTTCTTCAGTCCCCAGACGCCGCCCGAGACCCCGGCATCGACGAACTCGATCCCCTTCGTCGCCGCGAGGGCCGCGTGTGCGATGTCTTCGGTGAATCGCGAGTTACCACCGTCGACAATGATGTCCCCGTCGCCGAGCACCTCGATCACCTCGGTGATGACGGCGGTCGTGATCGCACCGGAAGGAACCATCACCCACACAATCTTCGGACTCGGCAGGGCCGCCGCGAGTTCCGCGATCGATGGCACGTCGCTGATGGCGGGATTCGAGTCAAAACCGGTCACCTCGATCTTGTGTTCCTCGAGGCGAGACCGCATGTTGTTGCCCATTTTGCCGAGACCGACGAGACCGATGTGCATTTGTACCTCTTTCCTGCGAGAAACGGGTGAGCGTGACTTCCCTGTTAGCGAAGCAGAAGATTCGGCTGAAGGAGGTACTTGTAATTGTCCGCCCCCGGCTGGTCTTTCGATGACTGGCTCGTAATTAGCACAGGACCGGGCTTGTTGGGATTCTCCGTTTTCGTGAAAGAGATCCGCACGAACTCCGAATGAACCGCCCCCAGTCCGTCGAGGAGGAAGGCCGGCTTGAGCGAAACGACGGTGTCGCCACCACTGAGGTGAGCGTCGATGGATTCGGATGCCTGGGCCTGTTCAGACCCGATCGCCTCGAGTGTGACACCGTCGATGGTGAAGGTGAACCGAAGCGCCGCCTCGCGCTCGAGAACCAGCGACACACGCCGAACGGCCTCGATTAACTCGGCCGTGTTGATTACGGCGTAGTTGTCCACGGTCTCGGGGAAGAGACGACGTACGGGTGGAAAATTCCCCTTGATCAACAGCGACGTCACTGTCTTGCGATCGGCGCTGAATGCAATCAGTTCGCGGTCGTCGGTGCTCGTGATCGCCACCGAGATGGTTCCGCTGTGCCCGAACGTCTTACCGATCTCTTGCAGGGTTCGTGCGGGGACAAGGGCAGTCACCGTTTCGGTGGATGTCGAGTCTCCGGAGTCCCACTCGATCTCGCGCACCGCCACACGATAGCGATCGGTGGCGACGAGGGTCAGACTGTTGTCCGATACCTCGAGCTGAACCCCTGTGATCACGGGGGTCACGTCGTCCCGTGACGCCGCAACCGCTACTTGCGCAACGGCCGCGGCGAAGGAGTCTGCGGGCAGCAGCCCGGACTGGGCTGAAATCTGAGGAAGTGTCGGGTATTCCTCCACCGGCATGCTCAGGAGAGTAAAAGTCGCCGAACCACACCGCACCGAGATGCGACTCTCTTCTGTCGCGAATTGGACCGGGGCATTCGGCAGCCTGCTGGCGATGTCGGCCAACAGCCGACCGGAGACCAGGATCTTGCCGGGCTCGTCGACCTCCGCCGCGATCTGAGTCTGTGCCGACACCTCGTAGTCGAACGACGAGAGAGTCAATCCTGTGTCCGTCGTCTCGATCAGCACCCCGCTGAGGATCGGAAGCGTCGTTCGCTGTGGAAGAAGCTTCACAGCGAACGAGACTGCTTCGCTGAAGACGTCGCGATTGACTTGGAACTTCATGGCATCCCGTCGTACGTAGGTGGAATCTGAACTGTTGCTGCGGGTGGTTAATACTGGCACAGGCCTTTCCGGCGGCACTGCAGTGGTTATCTTCGCCCAATCAATTATTAAAGGAATTCACATTCTTAACCGCTGTGCGAACTGTTGGTAACTCTCCAAGAGTCAACTGAATGCAGAGAACTACACGTGTGTGAGTTGTGGATGCTCTGTGGTGATCGGTAAGGCTTCGGGTTCTCCGTCGGGGCGATCCGCCGGTCTGTTCCACAGGGATCGATTTCCAGTGCACAGCGATTCCGGCGATTCTCCATAGTTATCAACAGGAGTTTCCACATGTTGGTCGTTGCGTAAACATGAACTGTCAGAGGGTGCCGTAGCGGTGATTCTGTTTGATTCGGCTGGTGAGCTCGGTGACCTGGTTGTAGATCGACCGACGTTCCTTCATCAGTTCGGTGATCTTCTTGTTCGCGTACATGACGGTCGTGTGGTCTCGATTGCCGAAGAGCTGCCCGATTTTCGGAAGTGAGAGGTTGGTCAGTTCGCGGCAGAGGTACATGGCGATTTGTCGCGCGGTCGCGACGGCCTGGGATCGCGACGAGCCGTAAAGGTCGTCGACGGTGAGTTTGAAGTATTCCGCGGTGTGATTGATGATGTCGACTGGCGCAATCACATTGTCATCGTCGAGCGTGATCAGGTCTTTGAGCACGGTTTGCACAAGAGCCATATCGACCGGGGTGCGGTTCAGGCTCGCGAACGCGGTCACCCGGATCAGGGTTCCTTCGAGTTCTCGGATATTCGACGAGACCTTGGTGGCCATGTACTCGAGAATCTCCGGTGTGACCTGGAATTTCTCGCTTTGAGCCTTCTTCCTCAGAATCGCTATTCGGGTTTCGAGGTCTGGTGCCTGCACATCTGTGATCAGGCCCCATTCGAAGCGGGAGCGCATTCGGTCTTCGAACCCTGTGAGGGCCTTCGGCGGGAGGTCGCTGGTGATGACGACCTGCTTGTTGTGGTCGTGGAGAGTGTTGAAGGTGTGGAAGAACGCCTCCTGGGTCTCGACAGCCCGTTGGAGGAACTGGATGTCATCGATGAGCAGGATGTCGATCTCGCGATAGCGCGATTGGAATACCGATGCCCGGTTGTTCGCGATCGAATTGATGAAGTCGTTGGTGAATTCTTCGGAGCTGACGTAGCGCACCCGGATGCCGGGGTAGAGGCTCTCGGCGTAGTGGCCGATGGCATGGAGGAGATGGGTTTTTCCGAGTCCGGAGTCCCCGTAGATGAAGAGCGGGTTGTATGCCTTCGCCGGCGCCTCTGCCACGGCGACGGCCGCGGCGTGGGCAAATCTATTCGAGCTGCCGATGACGAAATTGTCGAAGTTGTATTTTGGGTTGAGTCGCGAGTCAGCTCTGCGCGACGGTATCCCCTGTTCGAGGATCGGTGGGGTCGGGTGCCCGATGTAGGGCTGTTCGACAGCGGTCGGACTGAGGTGCTCGAGGGCGTCGTGCGAGATCTCCGGATTCACCACGATGGCGAAATTGCTGACCGACTGCTCTTCATCGAGGCCGGTGATCGCGTTCAGCAAGGGGAGACGGATACGCTGCTCGAGCATCCCGCGAGTGAGATCGTTCGGTACCTCGAGATACAGCGTGCCGGCCATGACACCTTTTGGCTCGACGAGGCTGAGGAAGCCCTGGAGTTGCGGCGTTATCCGGTCGTCTTCCCTCAGGGTCATAAGCACCGATCGCCAGATGTCCTTCGTCGAATCCGTGATGTCGGACATGCGATACCTCACTTGCCAGGTCAAAGTTATTCACAGGGTTATCCACCGTCTGTGCAGACACACCACCTTAGTTTGCGGCGGCATGTCGCTGCCACGGTAGCCCTCTGATGGTGTGGATAATGTAGGACCCAATCGGGAGGGTTTGACCGCAGCCGATTAAGACCGTATTTTTAATTAGTTGACTTCTGCCTTTATGGCTAACCAGTACTTCCGTGGGTTCGGTGCTTAGTTTTTCTGGGCCGGCCGTCGGAGTCCCGACACCGGAGATGAAAGAACTATGAGCAAGAGAACATTCCAGCCAAACAACCGTCGGCGTGCCAAGGTGCACGGATTCCGCCTGCGGATGCGCACTCGCGCGGGCCGCGCCATCCTCGGTGCTCGTCGCCGCAAGGGGCGCACCGAGCTTTCCGCCTAGTCCGCGTCACTGTCGCGGCGTCTGGTAGCGGCCGACTGATGTTGGCTCGCGTGAATCGGCTGGTGAGTGCGGATGACTACCGGCGCCTCGTCCGCCGGGGTCGTCGTCAGTCGACGTCTCATCTGGTGGTCTACTTCAGTAAATCCTCAGGCTTCGACTCGCCGCGGTTCGGGTTCATCGTCGCGAAGACGGTGGGTAACGCCGTTCACCGCAACCTCGTGAGGCGGCGATTGAAAGCCCTCTGCCACAATGCTCTTTGCACCATCCCGAAAGGCTCGGACGTCGTGATCCGAGCCTTGACAGGCTCAGCGCAGGTTGGTTGGGATACCCTGCAAGCGGAGTTCTTCGAGGCACTGGACAGGGGTGTTGAGCAGGAATGAAGCGAATCATCGCATTTGTTCTTCTACTTCCGCGCAACATCTGTGTTCCGATGTTAAAACTATATCGTGCGGTAATCTCTCCTCTTTACGGAGATGTCTGCCGGTATTACCCTTCCTGCTCTGCCTACGCTCTTGGTTCGATCCAGCAGTACGGCGTGGTCCGAGGAGTGGCGCTCGGATCACTGCGGATTGCTCGCTGCCACCCGTGGGCCATTGGCGGAGTGGATGACGTGCCCGAAAGACACGCGAATAAGTATGCGGTCACTCCCTTTGGATTTGTCGTAGTAGCCGGCCACGGAAAGGTGACCTGAGTCATGCAAGGCATTATTACCAGTTTTACGGACTTCTTCGGGGTGATCCTCTTCCCCATCAAGTGGGTCGTGGAGTTTCTCCTCGTCTCCTGGCATGCGCTCTTCACCTTCCTCGGGATGGACCCGACCGCTGGACTGACCTGGGTGCTCTCCGTCGTCGGCCTGGTGCTCGTCATCCGGGCCGCGTTGATCCCGATCTTCGTTCGTCAGATTAAGAGTCAGCGGCGGATGCAGGAGGTTGCCCCGCAGTTGAAGAAGATCCAGGACAAGTACAAGGGTAAGAAAGATCAGTTCTCGCGGGAGGCCATGTCTCGGGAGACGATGGAGCTCTACAAGAAGACCGGCACCAACCCACTGAGTTCATGCCTCCCTCTGCTGATCCAGATGCCGATCTTCTTCAGCCTGTTCTCCGTGCTGCACAATGCGCAGACCGGGGTCGACGGAATCGGCCTTCTCAGCAAGTCGCTGTCGAACTCGTTCGGCAGGTCGTCGCTCTTCGATATCGCGCCGCTTCACCTCGCGATCAGCACCGCGAACGGCAACGTCGCCGTCGTCGTGATCGCCATCGTCATGGTCATACTGATGACAGCTTCGCAATTCATCACCCAGCTGCAGATCATGTCGAAGAACCAGTCGGCTGAGATGAAGGCGAGTCCGATGTACAAGCAGCAGAAGATGCTGCTCTACATCCTCCCCCTCGTGTTCGCGTTCTCCGGTTACAGCTTTCCCCTCGGCGTTATGTTCTACTGGTTGACCACGAACCTCTGGACGATGGGACAGCAGTTCCTCGTCATCCGAAACATGCCGACGCCGGGTAGTGAGGCCGCGCTCGCACGAGAGTCCCGTATTGCCAAGAGGGCTCAGCGTCGTGGATCATTCAAGATCGTCGAGGATGTCGCCCCAGCCGTCGAGGTCGCGGCGTCGCGTGTGACGACACAGCGTGTTCAGCCGGTCAACACGAAGAACCGCAACAAGAACAAGAAGTAGCCCCTGCGCTGGTTCCGGACCCACTGCTTTCGCCACCCCTCCGTATGACTATTCGCTCAGATCTCGCACGCACAGAAAGTGATTCTCCGATGGTTGACACCAATCACGAGACCGACGTCGTCGACGTAGAGCTCTCCGATCAGATTCCCGTAGATGCTGTTGGGAAGGCCGTGGATGACGTACCTGGCGAGAGCACGCCCGAACCGCATGACGGGGTATCCTCCCATTCGGCGCGATCGGTGAGCCAGCTCGAGGAAGAGGGCGAGATCGCAGCGGACTACATCGAAGAACTGCTTGACATCACCGACCTCGATGGGGACATCGACATCGATGCGCGCGATGGCCGCGCCTACCTCTCTGTCAACTCCAGCGATGACAGCAATCTTCGCTTGCTGTCGAAGCCCGAGACGGTGAACGCTCTTCAGGAACTGACGCGGATCGCAGTGCAGGCGAAGACGGGAGTCTTCTCCCGCGTGATCCTCGATGTCGGCGGATCGCGCCAGACCCGGGAAGCCGAACTGTCGGCACTCGTCGATCGCGCTGTCGATCGTATCGAGGGTGGCGCGGAGTCGGCTGCCCTTCCGCCAATGTCGTCCTATGAGCGCAAACTCGTTCACGATCTGGTGGGCGCCAAGGGCCTTCACTCCGAATCCGAGGGCGAAGGGTCTGACCGTCACACGGTCATCACCAGGTCGTAGTTTCACGTGAAACATCGCGCATCATGACGAATGCGGAGCTTGAGTCCGAGCCATTGGTGGCGGCCGAGATATTCGGGAGCGGACTGGCGACGGCCCGCGCCTACACCGAGCATCTTGCGGACCGCGGTGAAGAACTTGGACTCATAGGACCACTCGAGATTCCCCGACTCTGGACGCGGCATGTTCTGAACTGCGCGCTTCTTGCCCCGCTCGTCCGTCCCGGTCGGGTGGGCGATGTCGGCAGCGGTGCCGGACTGCCCGGGCTGGCCCTGGCGATCGCGCGTCCCGACGTCCATTTTATCCTGATCGAACCGATGGAGAGGCGGGTGGATTGGCTGAAGCATGAGACGGAGGCGCTCGGGCTTCAGAATGTCGAGGTGGTGAGGGCGCGGGCTGAGGAAGCAAAGTTCAGTCCATGGCTCGACCAGGTCACCGCTCGAGCGGTGAGCGCTCTCTCGAAGCTCATCCCTCTGACGGCGCCGCTCGTTAGATCCGGAGGACAACTTCTCTTTCTGAAGGGGGCGGGTGTCGCTGCGGAAATGAATGCAGCGGCGGGAGCCATCCGCAGGGCACACCTTACCGAAGTGGAAATACTCGAACTCGGTGAGGGAATCATGCCGGAGGTCACGCGGGTCTTTCGGGCTACAGTGGACTGATCGTCCACCGGGTTCTCCCGACACACTCAACACCGGTCGACTTCGGCGCCGAGCTCCCCCTGCCTGCCGGAAAATATCACGACACCCAGGAAGGTTTCACGTGAAACATCCCGAAGGCGACACGGCAGCGCCGAGGATCGACGACACCCCTCTTGCGCGCGAGCTTTCGGATATCAACAGCCGACGACGGGCTCTCGAAAACACCGTCTCACCGCTACCCGCCGCAACGCGGGTCTTCACGGTCGCGAACCAGAAAGGCGGGGTCGGAAAGACGACGACGACGGTGAACCTCGCCGCTGCACTGGCTCGCAGTGGAGCGCGTGTGCTGGTCATCGACCTTGATCCCCAGGGCAACGCCTCCACGGCTCTCGGCATCGAGCATCACTCCGACACGGCCAGTGTGTACGATGTCATCATCCGCGACGAGAGTATGGCGGAGGTCATCCAGAAGAGCCCGGAGGCTGGGGAGCTCTACTGCATCCCGGCCACGATTCACCTCGCCGGCGCCGAGATCGAACTCGTCTCGATGGTGGCGAGAGAACAGCGACTCCGTACGTCCCTGGTGAAATTTCTGGACGAGTCTCCGGTGCCGTACCACTATGTATTCATCGACTGCCCCCCGTCGCTCGGCCTGCTAACCATCAATGCCTTCGTCGCCGCAGACGAAGTTCTGATCCCGATCCAGTGCGAGTATTACGCTCTCGAGGGGCTGAGCCAGCTGCTGACCAACATCCAGCTCATCGAGCGCCACCTGAATCCGACGCTGATAGTGTCGACGATCCTCTGCACGATGTACGACGGGCGTACGAATCTCGCTCAGCAGGTCGTCGCCGACGTGCGCGTGCATTTCCCCGACCAAGTGTTGAATGCACTCATTCCACGATCCGTTCGCATCTCGGAGGCTCCGAGCTACGGTCAGAGCGTGATCAGCTACGACACATACTCACCGGGATCGCTGTCATATCTCGAAGCCGCCGCAGAAATCGCACACAGGGGAGCCCCGAAGTAATGGCAGCACCGAAGAGGACCGGACTCGGACGCGGAATCGGCTCACTGATTCCCACGGACGAAGGCAGCCGCGCGCGCCCGGTCGACGTATTCTTTCCCGCAAGGGTGGCCACAGAGGCCGACGATCTGGTCGCGGTTCCCGGTGCGCGCCTCGCAAACCTCTCTCCGACCGACATTGTTCCGAACTTCGCTCAGCCGCGGAAGCAATTCGGCGCCGAAGATCTGGATGAGCTGGTCGCATCCATCCGCGAGGTCGGCGTTCTTCAACCGATTGTCGTGCGCCCGATCCCGAACGCGGAGCCGGGTCAGCCGCAGTACGAACTGGTCATGGGGGAGCGGCGACTTCGCGCCAGCAAGCGCCTCGGCCTCGACAGCATCCCCGCTGTCATTAAAAACACCGCTGATGATGCGATGTTGCGGGATGCGCTCCTGGAGAATCTCCATCGTGCCAACCTCAATCCGTTGGAAGAAGCCTCGGCCTATGAGCAGCTGTTGGCCGATTTCGGCATCACCCAGGAGCAACTCGCCCAGAGAATCGGTCGGTCTCGACCGCAGATCACCAACACCCTGAGGCTCTTGAAGTTGCCGATGGAGGTGCAAAACAGGGTAGCGGCCGGCATTCTGAGTGCTGGCCATGCTCGCGCCATCCTCTCGGCCGGTGATGAGGCGACGATGGTGCGCCTCGCCGACAAGATCGTGAACGAAGATCTCTCTGTCAGGGCGGCTGAGCTGGTGGCGGGCCTCGTCACGACGAAACCGACTCGGACCACCAAGCCGACCGCGGGGCGACGCCAGGGGCAACTCGATGAGATCGCCGAGCGCTTGGCCGACCGCCTGAACACGCGGGTCAAAGTCAATTTGGGATCGACCCGCGGATCCATCGTCATCGACTTCGCAACCGTCGCTGATCTGAACCGCATCCTCGCCGAGCTCAATGAGCCGGGTTTTGGCTAAGGACCTGATCAGAAGCTATTTGCTACTGTCATTTCTCTGTTTCCGAGGCACCGGAATAGTCTGATCGCGCAGTAGCCTGTAGCAATGACCGAGCCCGCGAAGATAGCTGAGACCGTCCGTTTCGCTCTCGAAACCAGCCCTGTCATCGATGGCCACATCGACTGGGCGTGCGAGTGCCTGTTGCGTCGCGGCTACTCGGTCGGCGGGCTCGAACGAGGGCTCTCGACCGACATCGACATCGAGCGACCCCGTGCCGATGTCGCCACACTGATGCGCGAGGTCGCCCTCAAGAATGGTGCATCGCTGCTGTTCATCAGTCACGACCTCTCGGTCGTGCGCGTCATAGCGGGTCGGGTGGCGGTCATGCAGGCTGGCCGGATCGTGGAGGAGGGCCCGATCGCCGAGGTCTGGGACCATCCGAGCAATGCCTACACGCAGCTCCTGCTTGCCGCCATTCCGCTGGCAGACGTCCTCGGGACGCTCCCAGCGGCCCGAATGATCGCGGCATCCGCTACGGCTTAGAGAGTGACCATCTCGTCGATCGCCGTCTCCGCGAGGGCGGAATAGATCCAACCGAGGTCGTGGCCGGCGGCCTCGAGGGCCATCGGGAAGAGCGAGGTCTCGGTGAGCCCCGGCAGCACGTTCGCCTCCAGAAACCACGGCACGCCATCGGCGTCGACGATCAGGTCGATCCTCGAAAGATGGCGAAGGCCGAGGGCGCGATGCGCGGCGAGAGCGGATGCTGCGGCGCGGGCACTCGTCGTCTCGTCGAGCCGGGCTGGCGTATAGAAGCGGGTCTCGCCAGCGTTGTACTTCGCCTCGAAGCTGTAGACGCCCGACAGGGGTTCGATCTCCACGGCGGGCAGCGTGACCGGGCCGTCGCCGGTGTCGATGATGCCGATCGCGATCTCGGTTCCGAGCACCCGCTGCTCCACGAGGGCGACATCGCAGTAGGTATAGGCGTTGACCATCGCGCCCGGAAGCGTATCGCGGTCGTCGACGAGGGTGACGCCCTGGGCAGACCCGCCTCTGGCGGGCTTGACGACGATGGGAGCGGGGAGTCGATCGGCGAAACTGTCGAGAACGCTGGCAGCACCGAGCTCACGGAAGGCGTCTCGGGAGAGCGATATCGACCGCGGCGTCTGAACGTCGGCGCGCGCGACGAGCACCTTCGCGGTCGGCTTGTCCCAGGCCAGTCGCGAGGAGTCCGAGGTGGAGCCGACGAAGGGGATCCCCATGAACTCGAGGATGCCGCGGAGAGCTCCGTCCTCCCCCGACGCACCGTGGAGTGCCGGCCAGACCACGTCGGGGCGGGTCTCGTCCAGGTAGGCGAGGAGGGAGGCATCCGGGTCCCTCAGGATCACCGCGATGCCGTGTTCCTTCAACCGGTCGGCCACCTGGCGCCCCGAGCGCAGGGAGACATCTCGCTCGTGCGAGATTCCACCGGCGAGAACGACGACAGTTCGGTCTGAGAGGCCCGTCATGATGCTCGGCTATCCGATGTTCGACGGCGGGGTGATGATTCCGTGCCTGAGCGGAAGCGTCGCAAGCGGGGAGGTCTGCGAAAACGTGGTCAGCAGGTCGAGTTCGCCGTTGATCACGATGGACAGGCGCCGGATACCTTCGCGGATGAACTCCGGAGTCGGATAGGAGAACGACAGCCGGATGTTGTTGCGGCCGCTTCCGTCGGCGTAGAACGCCGTGCCCGGCGTGTAGGCGACGAGTTCGCGCACGGCCCTCGGCAGCATGGCCTTCGAGTCGAGGTGGTCGGGGAGAGTGACCCAGACGTAGAAGCCACCGGTCGGCACGGTCCACGAGAGTTGCGGTAGATACTCGGCCAGCGCAGAGAGCATCGCGTCCCGGCGCTCGTGGTAGAGCCCGCGGAAGGTGTTGATCTGTCCCTTCCAGTCGGCCGTGTTCAGGTATTCGGAAATCATCAGCTGGCTGAAGGAACTCGGCGAGAGCACTGCCGCCTCGTTCGCGAGGATGAGCTTCTCCCGGATGGCATTCGGTGCGAGTGCCCAGCCCACCCGGAATCCGGGGGCGAGGGTCTTCGAGAAGGTGCCGAGGTAGACGACGCCGTCCTCATCGACCGAACGCATGGCCCGCGGTGGCGGGGCGTCGAAGTAAAGCAACCCATAGGGGTTGTCTTCGAGCACGAGAATCTCGTTGGCGCGACAGATTTCGAGGATCTCCAGACGACGCTCCCAGGTGAGTGTCACTCCGGCCGGGTTGCTGAAGTTCGGGATCGTATAGAGGAACTTGATCGTCTTACCCTGCGACTTGAGGTTCGCAATCGTCTCGCGAAGCGCCGGGGGGATGAGCCCGTGCTCATCCATCGCCACATGGTTGACCTGCGCCTGGAAGGAGTTGAAGACCACCATCGCTGTGACGTAACTCGGCCCCTCGGCGAGCACGATGTCGCCGGGATTGATGAAGAGCTTCGTGACGAGTTCGAGCGCGTGCTGGGATCCAGTGGTCACCACGACGTCGTCAACGCTCGCGCGGATTCCCTCGAGTGCCATGATCTCGAGGATCTGTTCACGGAGCGCGGGAACACCCTGGCCGGAGCCATATTGAAGAGCGGTCGCACGCTCGTCGCGCATGAGCTTGGCGAAGGCGCCCTCGAGGAGTTCTGTCGGCAGCGCGGAGACGAATGGCATCCCTCCCGCTAGCGAGACGACCTCTGGACGGGACGCGACGGCGAAGAGGGCCCTGACCTCGGAGGCGCTGAGGCCGGCGGTACGCTCCGCATAGAGGTCGTACCAGGGGTCGAGGTTCGTTCCATCGTTGGTCATGGCATATCCAGGTCGTGGGAGGTGTGAAAGTTCAAGAATAGTCACGCGAACGCCGAAGGCCCGTTCACGGTGGCGTGAGCGGGCCTTCGAATGCGTCCAGGTGATGTGGCGTTTGAGCGCTGTGGTTACTTCGCCGCTGTGCTTATTTCAGCTCTGTGCTTACTTCAGCCACTCAGCGAAGTCGGCTTCGAGGGCGGGCTTTGGCTTGGCGCCGATGACGCTCTTGACGACCTCACCCTTCTTGAAGAGCTTCATCGCTGGGATCGAGGTGATCTGGTATTTCGCGGCGATTCCCATGTTGTCGTCGACGTTCACCTTGACGAGCTCGATCTTGTCGGCGTGCTCCGCGGCGATCTGGTCGAGAATTGGGCTGACCGCGCGACACGGGCCGCACCATTCGGCCCAGAAGTCGACGAGCACCAGCTTCTCGGAATCGAGCACGTCGGCCTGGAAGCTGGCGTCGGTTACATCTTTGGCAGTGGACATGGGATTCTCCCTTTCGATTGACGGTATGAAGTCGGCGTGGCCGGTAGCGGGCCGGGGTTCAGGCGGGGATGGACTCCTGCTGGGCTTCAGCGGTCGCCCGCAGCTCTTGTGGGAGTGAAGCCAAGTAGTGCTCGGCGTCGAGCGCGGCGACTGTTCCCGATCCGGCAGCGGTGATGGCCTGGCGGTAGGTGGGATCGAGAACGTCGCCGGCGGCGAAGACGCCGGGGATGTTCGTGCGAGAGCTCCGACCCTCGACGGCGAGCGTGCCATCGGCAGTGAAGTCGATCATCCCGTGAACGAGATGCGTGCGCGGGTCGGCACCGATGGCGATGAAGAGGCCACCGAGGTCAAGTGTCGTCTCCGAGCCATCCACCGTGTCGACCAGGCCGACACCCGTGACGGCACCGTCCCCATAGATGTGCTCGACGGTCTTGTTTAAGACGAACTCGATCTTCGGGTTGTCGAATGCCCTGTCCTGCATGGTCTTCGACGCGCGCAGAGTCGCGTTCCGATGGATGACGTAGACCTTTTCCGCGAATTTCGTGAGGAAGGTCGCCTCCTCCATCGCCGAGTCGCCGCCGCCGACGACGGCGATCGTCTTGTTACGGAAGAAGAATCCGTCACAGGTCGCACACCACGAGACGCCGTGGCCGCTGAGGCGTTCCTCGTCGGCGAGACCGAGCTTGCGATAGGCCGAACCGGTGGCGAAGATCACCGTTAGTGCCGTGTGGACGTCACCGTTGCCGAGGGTCACGCGCTTTACCTGGCCCTCGAGCTCCAGTTTCACGACGTCGTCGAGCACGATCTCGGCGCCGAACCGTTCGGCCTGCGTCTGCATCGCCATCATGAGATCCGGCCCCTGGATCCCTTCGGGAAAACCGGGGTAGTTCTCGACCTCGGTGGTCTTCATGAGTTCGCCCCCGGCTTCGACCGAACTGGCGATCACGAGCGGTTCCAGGTTCGCGCGGGCCGCATAGATAGCGGCGGTGTACCCGGCGGGGCCTGATCCGATGATGATGGTCTGACGCAACTCGAACTCCTCGAAATGGATGGGGCAACTCACGTTCAGCAGCCGACATAGTGCTACAACACATCCTATTCGCGCGCTATTCCGCCCCACCCCGGAGCGCGCTGTGAGCCGCGGAATGCCTAGCGGGAACGGCGGAAGCGAGCCCGAACGACTCCCGTGACCGAGGCGAGCTCAGGGTTTCGCAAGGCCGCGAGCAGACCGAAATAGACCGCGGCCATCGTTGTCCCCGCCGCGGCGATCGCGACGACCGCGGTGAACTTGTTGGTCTCGGCGAATCCGTCGGCTGAAAAGGCTCCGAGAGCCGCGACGATGGCGAGCCCCACGACTCCTGCGACGAGGGCCAGAGCGAGGTACTGAAGGTAGCGGATGACGATCCGCCGTCCGTCCACTCCGCCGATCCGGCGTCGGATGATCAGCAGCTGCACGATCGTCTGCGTTCCACCGGCGACACCGGTGACGATTCCGATTCCGATGCCGATCCACTGGCTTGGAAGTGTCGCGCAGAAGAGCGCTCCCGCGATGAAAACGGCCGACTGGACGCACTGGGTGATGAACGGCGTTCTCGTGTCGCCGAGAGAGTAGAAGACCCGCTGAAGCACGAAGAGCATGCTGAAGAGCACGAGGCCCGGCATGAAAGCGATGAGCACGTTGCCGACATCACGGGTCTCGGTGAAATTTCGGCTGAAGATGCGCGCGAACGGATACGCGACGACGATGATCGCCACCATCGAGAACACGATCAGCAGCCCGATAGAACGGAGAGCCGCGGAGAGATCCCGCCTCAGCGAAACGAAGTCGCCGGTGCTGCCGTATCCGCTCATCCGCGTGAAGTAGGCGGTCGCGACAGACACTGTGATGATCGAATGGGGAAGCATGAAGATCAGCCAGGCGTTCTGCAGCGCGATATTTCCCGCACCGTGACCGGAGGCCATCGAGGCGGCCCTGCTCTGGAAGACTCCGGCGATCTGCAGCACCACCACCATGCCGAACACCCATCCCGCGGTCTTGCCCGTCGAAGCGAGCCCGACGCCCTTCCACCGGAAATTCGGGCGGAACCGCAACCCGGCGCGCTTCCAGAAGAGGAAAAGGAGAAGAGCCTGGGCGGCGACGCCAAGGGTGGTCGTCGCGCCGAGGAGGGCGATTCGACCCGCATCCCAGGTCGCGACGGACGCGTTGGAACCCGCCTCCCCGAAGACGATCATGAAGACGACAATCCCGGCGATCGAGACGATGTTGTTGACCGCGGGAGCCCAGGTGAACGGTCCGAAGATGTTGCGGGCATTCAACACCTGGCTGAGCAGGCTGTAGAGCGCGTAGAAGAAGATCTGAGGAAGGCACCAGTAGGCGAAGGCCACCGCGAGTGCCGTCGCCTGCGGCGTGAAACCGCGCCCCGTCGTCGACTGCACCGAGTAGATCGACACGAGCCACGGAGCCGCGAGCGTCGCGGCCACCGTCACTGCGCCGAACACGACCATCCCGAGGGTCAGGATGCGATCGATGTACTTCTGCCCGCCGTCGGCCTGTGTTGCCGCCCTGACGATCTGGGGTACCAGAATGGCGCTGAGCGCCCCACCGGCGACGAGCGCGTAGATCTGATTCGGCAACTGGTTGGCGACGCTGAAGGTGTCACCGACGGCGAGTTGCCCGATGGCGGCGAGGAGAACGACGGTGCGGAGGAATCCGAGCACCCGGGACACGATCGTCCCCGCCGCGAGAATTGCGCTCGCCCGCCCCATGCCGGTCGAGGAGACGGCCGTCGAATCCATGGCATCTTCGGCGTCTGGAGCTCCCACCGTTTCACTCATTGATGTTGCCGATCGCCGTCATTCGTCGCTGTCATCCGTGGGCATCACTCAGCGACGCCCGGCGTCGGCTCAGCGGGTTCCGCCGTCTCCGCCGGCGCGCGCTTCGCCCTTCGACGCTTTGCGATGTTGCGGTAGATGCCGAAGCCAAACACCAGGACGATGAGGGCGGCGACCACGGCGGTGAGCGCCGTCTCCCACCCTGCCTGCACGTCGACATCCACTGCCCCGACGGCCCCGATCGGCACGTTGGTGGCACTCGTCAGTGAGGTTTCGACCGTCACCTGGCCGTTCGCGAGCGAGCGCACAGGAATGGATGCCTTCGCCTGCGAGTTGGCCTCGACCCGCAGCTCGACCCGGGGCTGCTCGACGTGAATCACGCTGCTCGGTGACGTGACGGTGACGTAAACGGTGGCCGGATACGGGAGATCGTTGGTGACGGAGACCACCAGCGAAACGGCCCGCGCGGGCACGAAGAGTGAGCCGGGTTTCGCGATTTTCACGGACCCCAGGGTGGTCGTTGATTGCTTCAGATACTTGTCGGCCGCGGTCTTCCAAGCCGGCAACTGCGAGTTCCAGGAATTCGAGAGAACCGCGAGGAGGCTCTGGCGTCGCTCGCCGGTGACGACGGTCGGATCATCCAGGATCGACGTGAACTTCGCGACCTCCCCCTCCGAGGCGAGCATGGCGCGAATCATGGTGATCCGGGGGGCCGCCTCTGGCTGGTTTGTGATGGTCGCGGTCACGGGGATTGTCGCTGGAACGGTGAAATCGGAGAGGTGGGCGATGCCTGCCCACGGGAGAACCTGCAATGCTTCGAGGGTCTGCGCCAGCCGGTTGTCAGTGCCGGGGTTCGCGCGGTCGAGAGACGCGAGCAGTGACCGAGGGTCTGCGCGTTGACGCGAAACGACGGCGATCGCGGCCGAGAGGTCGGCGACATCCTTCGCCCAGGTCACATCGTCGGGCGCAACGGCTGCCGCCCGAAGGAGGCTGGACAGCACCGAGTCGGAGATGATAGCCGCATGCTTCTCGACCACGGCGGCCGCACTCGGCGCATAGTCGAGATCCCCGTACGACACGTTGCCGGAACTGAGAATGGTGGTCGTCAGGCCGCCCGCCGTGAAGGCGCCGAGATCGGCGTCGACGACGGTGTCGTCGGACGGCCAGGCGAGATGCGCGAGAGTCGGCGTGTACACCCAGTCGGTCAGGGTTGCTGCCGTCGGGATCGTCGGAATCGGGGTCACCGTCGGATTCGGCGTGGGAATCGCGGTCGGGGAGGTCGTCGGTGCGGTCGTATATCCGGGATACAGCTTCGGGTCGATCGCGAAACTGGTCGGCACGAGAAGCTGTTTCGAACCGGCCTGACGTGCGGCAGACAGGTCGGAGTCCGCGTACGAGAGCGGAAAGATCTCGTTACCGGCCTGCTGGAGCCGGGCCAGCCAGGCTACCGGGCCGGGTGGGCCGTTCGGTCCGAGCAGGCGGATCGACGCGATGATCATCGGATCGATCCCGATGGCGACCCGTCGATTGATCGCCTGGTCGAGCTGCCTGGTCAACAGCCCATTCGCTGCCGTAAAGGCGGTGAGGGTGGCGGCCGGGATGATTCCGGTGCTCGAGGCCGGGACGGTGATCGGCACGGCCGCCGCGAGAGCGACCGGTGTCTTCGTAGCCGCAGAGTTCCAGACGATGGTGCTTCTCGACTGGCCGATCGTCACGCCGCCGCTCGTGACCTCCACGGCGAGCATCCGCGGGCCCCAGGTCGCGTCTGCCGCGAGGCCGAGAGCGCTCGCCGGGACAGTGAGAGGGAACGTCAGAGACAGACCGGCAGGGATGACCGGCGTCGGAAGCGACGCTATGACGGTGCCGAGCTTGCCGGCGGGCAGGGGGTCGCCCGCGAGGAGCCACGATGACAGCGTCGATCGGGAATCGACGACGCTGTGGTCGAGATAGATCGCCGCGGTGCCGACTTGGATGGCAGCCGCGGACGGATTGCTGATGGTGGCGGTGAGTGACACCTGGGTGTCGGTCGGCGACACGATGCCATTGTTCGCGGGCGCGAAGATCACCGAGGCGGTCGCGGAGGCGATGGCCGCGCTTCTCGCGTCGGGCACCGACTCCATCGAGACGGGAGTGAGCGCACTGGCCAGCACGACGACACCGAGTGCCGTTGCGATCGAAAGAAGGAGTGTGATGAGTCTCATAGGCGGGGGCCGCGGCGTCCGGAGGAGAGCCCGACCATCCCCGATTGTAGGGGCAGAGCCCGAGC
>JAYVNU010000270.1:0-3422 GCA_043758345.1 Lacisediminihabitans sp. | reverse complement strand
GGCGGCGGCAGGGGCTCGCGGCGATCTTCGAACGGGTCTGAAACGTCGCCCGAGCCGCGCGCCCTCGCCTGCGACGCGTCGGCGCCACACCCGCACGCCCGCGGTGCTCCTCGCGCGAGTCGTCGATATTGGTCGCCTGAATCGCCGGGAAGCTACCAATATCGACGACTCGCCGTTGGTCGGCGGGAGTGCGATCGGGAGGATGACCATGGGTGCACAGACCTCGCGACTGCATCACGTCACCGCCATCGGCGGGGCGCCGCAGCGCAACGTCGACCTCTCTATCCGCGGACTCGGTCTGCGGCTCGTCAAGAAGACCGTCACCTCGACACTCCGGGCACGCGACCTCACGTCGATCTACTTACGGGAGCCGGGTGGGGTGCTGTTCCCGATCGCGACCGACACCCCCGGATTCTCGATCGACGAGCCGCTTCTCGAACTCGGCCGGAGCCTCAAGCTGCCGCCGTGGCTGGAGCCCTCCCGCGAGCAGATCGAGCACGCCATCGCGCCGCGTGCGCTGCCGGACGAGAACAACCCGTCCGTGGCGCCGGCCGAGGCCTGAGGCGCGCCGCGCCCGACCCGCACTCACGCCCGCCCGCCACCCGTCCGCCCCCTGAAAACGCAGGAGATAGTGCCTTATTTGAGCAAAACGTGCCTGTTTTGCTCGCCAGGACGAAATACTCCTGCGTTTTCGGTGGGGGCAGGCTGGCTGCACGAAAAGGGATGTCGTCGTTCCGTGCTTCGGAAATTCAGGACTATTGACCGTCGAACTGCCGAAAGTGGCGGCTGACACGATTTTGCCAACCAAACTCCTGAATTTCCGTTCGGGCGGATGACGGCGGCGCGTGGCATCCTTTCGTCATGGATGACTCCGCAGCCAAAGTCCAACTCGTGCGGTACCTGCAGAGCGTGCGTGAGGCCTTGCTCTGAAAGCTCGACGGCTTGACGGAGTACGACATCCGACGCCCGATGCTGCCGACCGGTACCAACCTGCTCGGAATCGTCAAGCATGTCGCGAGCGTCGAGGCGGGGTACCTCGGCGACATCTTCGGAAGACCTTTCCCGGAGCCGATTCCCTGGCTCGACGGTGGCGCCCAGCAAAACGCAGACATGTGGGCGACGGTCGACCAGTCGAGCGAGTGGATCCGCGACTTCTATCGTCGGGTGTGGGCACACTCCGACGCGACGATCGAGGCACTCCCGCTCGACGCGATCGGCGCGGTGCCGTGGTGGGGCGACCGCTCGAAAGTCACGCTGCACCACATCGTTCTGCACATGATCGCCGAGACCAATCGTCATGCCGGGCAGGCCGACATCGTTCGCGAGCTCATCGATGGAGCGGTCGGCCTCCGCGCCGACAACAAGAACCTGCCCGAGGGGGATGCCGCGTGGTGGACGGGCCACTGCGAGCGGCTTGAGGCGGTCGCGCTGGAGTTTCGCAATCCCGAGTAGCCCACACCCCTAGACTGACGCTCAGGCCGGCTGGCGGCCCGAGAGGGAAACACACCTATGCCGTTCAACCTTCCGCCCATCGTCGTGTTGATCGCCGTCATCATCATCGTGTTCCTGATCGTTCTGATCTACGCGAAGTCGATCTACAAGAACGCCGGCCCCGACGAGGCGATCCTGATCACCGGCAAGCGGGCGAAGGTGAAGACGGTCGACGGCATCGCCGTGCAGGAATCGGGCATCCGCATCGTCGTCGGATCCGGTGTCTTCATCACCCCGTTCTTCCAGAAGGCGTTCAAGCTCAGCCTGCGCTCGCGGGCGATCGAGCTGCAGGCCGATGCTCAGGACATGAAGGGCATAACGATTCGCGTCGAGGCGGTCGCCATTGTGAAGGTCGGTGACAGCCACTCCGCGATCCTCGCCGCCGGCCAGCGCTTCATCGGCAACGACAAGAACATCGACGCCTTCGCGCTCGAGGTGTTATCCGGGTCGCTGCGGTCGTCGATCGGTGGAACGGATGTCGCCACCATCATCCAGAAACGCGACGAGTTGGGCGCTGCGGTGCTGTCCACCGCGCGGGAATCACTGCTGAGCCAGGGTCTCGACGTCGACTCCTTTGAGATCAAAGGCATCACGGACGAGAACGACTACATCCGCAACATGGGTCGCGCGGAGCAGGCCGTCGTGCTGCAGTCGGCGGAGGTGGCCGAGGCGAAGTCCGGCCAGGCGTCGCAGCAGGCATCCATCGCCGCCGAGCAGGCCGTCGCCATCGCGAACAACGATCTCGCGCTCAAGAAGGCGGCGCTGCAGCTCGAGACCGATCGGGCGACCGCCGAGGCAGCGGGAGCACGGCCGCTGCAGGAGGCGATGACGCAGCAGAACATCATCCACGAGCAGGAGGTCACGGCCCAGGCCGCGGCGAAACTGCGCACGGCGCAGCTCGCATCCGAGGTCAACGCGGTCGCCGATGCCGACGCCTACAAGGTCAAAGTCGCCGCGACCGCCGCAGCCCAGGCGAAGGTGATCGCCGCGAACGCCGAGCGTGACGCGCGCATCGCGAACGCGGAGGCGATCCGCGCGGAGGGGCAGGCGACGGCCGACGCGATCCTCGCGAAGGGTGAAGCCGAAGCCAAGTCGACGAAGCTCGCGGCCGAGGCCGTCGCGCAGAAGTCGGAGGCACTGATCCAGCTGCGTCTGGTGGAGTTGCTGCCGCAGATCGCGCGTGAACTGGCCGCCCCGATGGGCAACATCGACCAGCTCACCGTCGTGTCGACCGATGGCGCCAGCCAACTGACCAAGAACGTCGCGGGGGGTTTCACCGAGATCGATGCCGTTCTCAAGTCGACGACCGGGCTCGACCTGCGCAGCCTGCTCGGCAATTTCGTCGGGGGAACGGCGGGCGGAAACGCGATCTCCAAGGATTCGCGGAAGCGCGTGACCGTGGATCTCCCGAAGCACTCGGAGATTCGCGCCGAGGTCGGCGCAGACGAGCGGGCGGCGCCGCTGCCCGAACCCGCGGAGTAGGTGACGCACCCGAATGACGTAGCCGCGCCGAACACTCTCGAGTTTGGTGAGCCGCGCGAATCCCCCGAGTGGATCGTCGGGGAGGTCCTCTCAGCTGACCTTCGGATGCGACAGCACCCCGTTCTGCGCGACCGAGGAGGGCTACCTCAAACTCGAAGCCATCCACGTCGTCGATCTCGTGCGCTTCCTCTTCGGGGAGTTCGTCGACGTGCATACGGTCTCCGGTTCGGTCGGGGAGCTGGTCACCCTCGCCGTGACACTGCGGTTCGAGTCGGGTGCCAGCTTCGAAACGGGTGCCAGCCGCGAACCGGGTGCCAGCTTCGATACGGGCGCCATCGGCACGCTCGACCTCACCGGCCGTCCCTCCCACTCGAGTGAGACGGAATTGCAGCGCGTCGTCGGCAACCAGGGGTTCGCAACGGCGACGGATGCCGCCGAGCTGACCCCCC
>JAYVNU010000269.1:0-10638 GCA_043758345.1 Lacisediminihabitans sp. | reverse complement strand
GCGACTTGATCCACGGCAGGTCGGGCAGCATGGCGAGCTGTCGCTCGTCGTGGATGAGCATCGTGACGGGATGGAGCTTCGAGAACGCTTCGACGAGTCCCGCGGTGTACCGGCTGATGCCGTCGTGTCGCGGGAACTTGGTGAACCTGCAGTCGAAGATGATCTTCACGTCAGCCGGGCCCGTCTGTCTCGAGTCGTCCGAGGAATTCGCGGATGGCGTCGGCCGCGCGCTCCGGCACCTCGTAGTGGATGAGGTGACCGACACCGTGCAGCTCCGTCAGGTTCGCCATCGGGATCGCATCGCGGAGGTCACGAACGGCCCCGATCGGCGTGATGTCGTCGAGATCAGCGGCGAGCAGGAGCGTCGGCATCGGGATGGCGGATGCGAACTGTGAGATGTAGGCGCTGATCGATGCCTCGAAGGCCTCGACGACGAGGTCACGGCTCGCGAAACGGTTGAAGTAGGCGTGGTGCTCGCGGAAGATCCAGGCCCGCAGCGCTTTGTCTTTCGTCTTGGTGAGGGAGACGTTCACGAAGTGCACGATGAGCCAGTGCCGCAGCATCCACAGTCCGAGACGCTCGGGAAGCCGGCCGGCGAGACGATAGAACGCGACGGTGATCTTGGTTGCGAACGCGTTCGGCCCCTCGAGACCGGAGATCGCGATCGGATTGACGAGGATGAGCGCCGGCGGTCGAAGGCCCTTCGCCACGGCCTGCGCGGAGATGATCGATCCGAAGGAATGACCGAGAACGATGGCTGAACCGTCGAGACCGAGCGCCCCGACGAATTCGGTCAGCCAGTGCGCGTATCCCTCGATGCTATGGGCGACCTCCGTCATCGGCGTCGACTCGCCGAAGCCCGGCATGTCAGGCCCGATCCAGCGGATGTCCGGCAGCTGGGCGATGACCGGCTCGAGGCCATGGTGCTCCCCGCGGTAGCCGTGGGCGACCACGATGGTGGTCGCGGCATCCGCCGGCCCGTAGACCCAATACTTGGTGTGGCTGCCGAGCAGGTCGATCTCACGAACCTCGACCGGCATGCGATCAAGCAGTTCTCGGAAGGGGGACTGGATGCTCATCGCCTCACAGTCTACGGATTTGCAGACCTCTCACAGACCCTTGGAGCGCGAGCCTAGACTTGTCGACGACCCCGTTTCGCGCTGCTTGACATGTCGCCGATCGCTCTGGAAAGGAGCACCGTGAGCTTTACCGCCCCGATCCAGTTGCCGGGCCTCACCCTCGACCCGCGGTGGTATCGGCGCTCGGTGTTCTACGAGGTCATGGTGCGCTCGTTCGTCGACAGCAACGGTGACGGATCGGGCGACCTGCAGGGTCTCCTGTCGAAGCTCGACTACCTGCAATGGCTCGGTGTCGACGCGCTCTGGCTGCCACCGATCTACCAGTCGCCTCTTCGGGACGGCGGGTACGACGTCTCCGACTTCCGCAGCATCCTTCCCGAATTCGGAACTCTCGACGAGTTCAAGGATCTCGTCACGAAGGCCCACGAGCGCAACATGCGCGTCGTCATCGACTTTCCGCTCAACCACACCTCCGACCAGCACGACTGGTTCCAACAGTCACGAAGCGATCCGAACGGGCCCTACGGCGACTTCTACGTCTGGAACGACGACGACGAGAAGTACCCGAACATCCGCATCATCTTCGTCGACACCGAGGAATCCAACTGGGCATTCGACTCGCAGCGCCGCCAGTTCTACTTCCACCGCTTCTTCTCGCACCAGCCCGACCTCAATTTCGAGAATCCGGCTGTGCAGGATGCCGTCATGGATATCATGCGTTTCTGGCTCGATCTCGGGGTGGACGGCATCCGTCTCGACGCGATCCCGTACCTTTTCGAATCCGAAGAGGGCAACGGTGAGGGCGAGGCCCCGACCCACGACTACATCAAGCGTATCCGCCAGATGTTCGACGACGAATACCCCGGCCGCATCATGATCGCCGAAGCCAACCAGTGGCCGCGCGAGGTCGCCGCATTCTTCGGAACCGAAGAAGAGCCGGAATGCCACATGGCCTTCGACTTCCCCGTGATGCCTCGCATCTTCTATTCGCTGCGCTCGCAGAATGCGGCGGAACTCACGCGCATCCTCTCCGAGACGACCGACATTCCTGAGGGCGGCGGATGGGGCGTCTTCCTGCGCAACCACGACGAGTTGACCCTCGAGATGGTCTCCGAAGAGTACCGCCAGGCGATGTACGGCTGGTACGCCTACGACCCGCGAATGCGGTCGAACATCGGTATCCGTCGCAGGTTGGCGCCGCTGCTCGACAACTCGCGAGCCGAACTGGAGCTCGCGCACGCCCTGCTGTTCAGCCTCCCCGGCAGCCCGTTCCTCTACTACGGCGACGAGATCGGGATGGGCGACAACATCTGGCTGCCCGACCGCGATGCGTCCCGCACACCGATGCAGTGGACCCCGGATCGCAACGCCGGATTTTCCTCGGCCGATCCTGGCAAGCTCTACCTTCCCGTGGTGCAGTCGCTCGTCTACAACTACAACCTGACGAATGTGGAGTCGCAGCTCGCGCAGTCCCGGTCGCTGCTGCACTGGGTGCGCAACGTCATCCACGTGCGGAAGGCGCATCCGGCATTCGGCCTCGGATCGATCACCGTGCTTCAGACGAATCACGAATCCGTGCTCGCGTTCATCCGCCACTACGACGGTTCGGGCACGCAGTTCGGAGATTCCGCCGAAGACATCCTGTGCGTCTTCAGCTTCGCCCACAATCCCGTCGCGGTGACGCTCATGGCCGAAAAGTTCGCCGGCTCGCACCTCTACGACCTCTTCGGTGGCGGCGAATTCCCGACGATCTCCGAGGACGGAACGCTCACCCTCACGCTCGGAACGCAGAGCTTCTACTGGCTGCACGTTGGAACGCCGAACCCTGCCGGTGGTCGCCCGTAGGATTGCCCCGTATCGCCGGACAGAGACGTAGACGGGCAGCGTTATGAGTGAATCCTGGTTCGACCGTCTCGGGGTTTTCGACCTCGAGACGACGGGAATTGACACCGAGACCAGTCGCATCGTGTCGGCCTATGTCGGAGTGATCGATGCTGCTGGCGCGCCGAAGGGCGTGTCCTGGCTCGCCGATCCCGGGGTGGAGATCCCCACCCAGGCCACCGCGGTGCACGGCATCTCGACGGAGCGCGCGAGGTCCGAGGGGCGCCTCGCGGTCGACGTGGTCGGTGAGATCGTCGCGGTCATCCGGGCCCTGTTCGCCCAGGGCGTGCCGCTCGTCGTCTACAACGCCGCCTACGATCTAACGCTGCTCAATCGCGAATGCCTTCGCTACGGCATCGAGCCGCTCAGCGAGCCGACACCGGTGATCGATCCGCTGGTCATCGACCGTGCGATGGACCGCTATCGCAAAGGAAAGCGCACGCTGGAGGCCGCGGCCGAGTTCTACGGCATCGAGCTGATGGATGCCCATGATGCCGAAGCGGATGCCGTGGCCGCCGGTCGCGTCGCCCAGGCCATCGCGCGCAAATACTCCGACACCCTCGGCGACGATGTCGTGCTCGTGCACACGAATCAGGTCGCCTGGGCGGCCGATAGCGCCGCCAGCTTCCAGGAATACATGCGCCGCACGAAAGATCCGACCTTCGTTGCCGAGGGCGCGTGGCCGGAGCGCTGACCGGCCGCTGGGATCGGTTGCCGCGGATCGCGCCCCGTACCCGCTTTGTCTTTTTTCTTTCGGGATCAATCCTCGTATCCTTCGCTAGTTTTTTCATTGTCGGTGGCCCAGCCGATCAAGATAGGGCCATCGCGGGTGCTCTGGTCTTCGGTCCGATCTTTGTCGTCGTGCTGATCGTCTATATTCGTGTCCTGCGCCACTCAGGACCACGCGACAACGCAAGCTACCGCCTGATTTCAGAGCAAGACCCCGCCGAAGATCTCCCACTGCACCGCGTCCGCTCGACGATCGAGCTGTGGCGGGACTTTCCGTCATTACTGATTGCGAGGGCGTTGCTCGCCATTTCCGCTGGCTACTGTGGGTTGAATATTTTGATCTATGCTTTTGCGCACTCCGTCCACGCTGGCCGAAATTCGATCGTGTACGGCTCTGCGGCAGTGGTTTTCCTTCTGCTGTTCACCACCGCCCGACATCGCTACCTCCGCCTCCGCGACGTCGACTTTGCGACTGCGCCGCCATCCGTCATTCACGTCGTGGCAGCGCTGCTGGTCGATTCCGACGGTCGCGCGCTGATGGTCCGAAAGCGCGGCACCGACAGATTCATGCAGCCGGGCGGCAAGCCCGAGGCCGGAGAGACGGACGCGGAGGCACTCTCCCGCGAGCTCGAGGAAGAACTCGGCCTTGTCATCCCGCCGTCGGAGCTCACCTTCGTCGGGCAGTTCGTCACAGCAGCGGCGAACGAAGAGGACACGGTGCTCTACGCCGACGTGTTCGACGCCCCGGTAGTGACGTCGGCGGTCGCGGTGAGGGCCGAGATCGAGGAACTGCTCTGGGTGGACCCGGCGAATCCGGGCCACATCGAGCTCGCACCGCTCAGCAGCGATGAACTGCTGCCACTGCTGGCCTCTCGTCGCACCGGCCCCTCCTCACCCTGACCGCAGCGTCGTCGAGAAGCCACTTTTCCCCTCGATTTTCGAGATCCGAGCACTATTTTGGCTTCCCGACCAGCGTCGTCCGCCCGTGACCGAACGCAGCTCCCGGCAGACCCCTCAAGGTTCACAACTCATGCTGTCTGCCATTTCGGCCGGAACTGCGCCCCGGAATTCCGGGCTTTCGGTCCTCGGCCGCGCGAACAGCATGAGTTATGGTCGCGGGCGGGCGAGCGAGCGGGCAGGCGGGCAGTGGGGGCGGCCGGGAACTCGGCACGACCGTGATGGACGCAGCCGGCCCGATCGACAGGCCCAATCAGCCGAGCGGCCGACGGTTAACGCACGAATGGCACCGGACCGAAGTCTGGCGCCATCCAAAAGGCATGGTTACTTGCCGAAATTCTTGTAGCGCGAGTTGAACTTCTCCACGCGTCCGGCGCTGTCGAGGATGCGCTGCTTTCCCGTGTAGAACGGGTGAGAGGCTGACGAGATCTCGACGTCGATGACGGGGTAGGTCTCGCCATCCAGCTCGATGGTCTTGTCGCTCTTGACCGTCGAACGGGTCAGAAAGGTCTCGCCGCTTGCAAGGTCGCGGAAGACGACCGGCGCGTAGTCGGGGTGGATGTCGGACTTCATGAGGTTTTCCTTCGTGGAAGACGTTCGGTGGGGCAGATGCCGGGGAAGTACGTGAACGGCAGAAGCTGGGGGCCGAGGGCCAGCGCCCCACGTTACCAGATCAGACGCGGTAACACCGAGTGCGGTGAGCGGTCAGACCGCCCGGGCGTTGAATCGTCCGTCGTTCTTTTCCAGAGTGAGCTCTAGGCCGAAGGTCTCGCTCAGGTTCTGAGCCGTGATGACCTCATCGATGGGGCCGGCCGCCGTGATGTGCCCCTCGGCCAGAAGCAGAGCGTGGCCGAAGCCGAGCGGAATCTCCTCGACATGATGGGTGACCATGATGATCGCGGGCGCCTGCGGTGCGGTGGCATATCCGCCGAGCAACTGGAGCAGTTCCTCCCGTGCGCCGAGGTCGAGGCTCCCGGCCGGCTCGTCGAGCAACAGCAACTCGGGATCGGTCATCACCGCGCGCGCGATCTGCACCCGCTTCTGTTCTCCGTCGCTCAGCCCCCCGAAGGCGCGGTCTTTCAGGTGGTCGAGCTTCCACTCCGCGAGAACCCGCAGCGCCCGGCGGGTGTCGATGTCTTCGTAGCTCTCATTCCAGCGTCCGGCGACGGCGTATGCGGCCGTCATCACGGCATCCAGTACCTTTTCATTGCCGGGGATGCGGCGGGCCATCGCTGTCGAGGCGAAACCGATTCGTGGACGAAGTTCGAAGACGTCGACGGAGCCGAGCTGGTCGTTCAGGATTCGCGCCGTTCCGGAACTCGGGTGGATGAGCGCGGCGGCGACTTGGAGAATCGTGGTCTTGCCGGCCCCGTTCGGACCGAGGATGACCCACCGTTCGTCGCCGTCAACGGTCCAGTTGACCGCGTCGAGGATGGTGTTGCCATCCCTGACGACCGAAAGGTCGGTGAGCTCAAGAACGCTTGCCATGTGCCAAGACTACCGGTGACCCGCGCAGTCTCAGGCGAGGACGGAGCGGTAGATCTCCTGTGTTCGCTCGGAGATCGCGTGCCAACCGAAGTCCCGTTCCGCGCGGGCCCGTCCAGCAGCGCCCATCGCGCCTGCAGCTTCCGGATCGCTCAGGACCTCGGTCAGGATGCGGGCGAGATCGTCGACGAATTTCTGCGGATTCAGCGGGGTGCCCGTGCCATCGTCCGCCTGTTCGATCGGTACGAGTCGACCGGTCACGCCCTCGTCGACGACCTCGGGGATGCCGCCCGTCGCCGTTCCGACTACGGGTGCCCCGCAGGCCATCGCCTCGAGGTTGACGATGCCGAGTGGCTCGTAGACCGAGGGGCAGACGAAGGTCGTCGCGGCGGTCAGCACGGCCGACAGATCGGGTTGGCTCAGAATCTCCTCGATCCACACGACCCCGGTGCGCTCCTTCTGCAACTCGGCGACACCGGCCTGTACTTCGGCGAGGATCTCCGGGGTGTCCGGCGCTCCGGCGCAGAGGATGAGCTGCACGTCTTTCGGAAGCTTCGCCGCGGCGCGAAGGAGGTACGGGAGCCCCTTCTGGCGAGTGATGCGTCCGACGAAGACGACGGAAGGGCGCTCCGGATCGATGCCGAGGGAGCGGAGAAGGTCAGTGTTCTCGACCGGTTTCCACTTCTGCAGGTCGATGCCATTGTGAACGACCGAGACGCGCTGCTCGTCGAGAAACGGATAGGAGCGCAGAATGTCGCGACGCATGCCGTGGCTGACGGCGATGATCGCATCCGCGGCACGGAAGGCGCTGCTCTCGATGGCGCTCGAGACTCGGTAACCGCCGCCCAGCTGCTCTGCCTTCCAGGGACGAAGCGGCTCGAGACTGTGCGCCGTGACGACGTGCGGGATGCCGTGGAGCAGTTGCGCGATCTGGCCGGCGCCGTTCGCGTACCAGGTGTGGGAATGCACGAGGTCGGCACCCCCGGCATCCTGCGCCATCTGCAGGTCGACGCCGAGTGTCGCGAGCGACGGATTCGCCCGGGTCAACTGCGGCGGAACCAGGTATGCGTAGACACCCTGTTCATCGCGCGGCAGCCCGAAACAGCGCACCAGGACATCGATGTCGAGCCGGAGGGCCTTCACGAGTTCGGCAACATGGACGCCCGCTCCGCCATAGACCTCTGGCGGATATTCTCGGGTCAAAAGATCGACTCTCACCCTCAAACGGTAGCGCATGCCTGCTAGTGCATGTGCTTGGCTGCCTCTACTGTTGATGCCATGGCATCGAAGAAGATTTTCGGCATCGTCCTCGCGGGCGGTGAAGGCAAACGGCTCATGCCGTTGACGGCTGACAGGGCCAAGCCCGCTGTTCCCTTCGGAGGAAATTACCGCCTGATCGACTTCGCGCTCTCGAATCTCATCAACTCGGGACTCCGCCAGATCGTCGTGCTCACGCAGTACAAATCCCACAGTCTCGACCGTCACGTGTCCCAGACCTGGCGTCTCGACGGGCTCACGAGCTCCTATGTGGCATCCGTCCCCGCACAGCAGCGTCTCGGCAAGCGCTGGTTCGCCGGATCGGCCGACGCGATCCTGCAGAGCCTCAACCTGCTACGGGATGAGAAACCCGACATCGTCGTGGTCGTCGGGGCGGATCACGTCTACCGCATGGACTTCAGGCAGATGATCGAGGCTCACATCGCATCCGGCGCCGGCGTCACCGTCGCGGCGATCAGGCAGCCGCTCGCCCTCGCCGACCAGTTCGGCGTCATCCAACTCGATGCGGAGGACCCCACACGCATCGCTCAGTTCCTGGAGAAACCGAAAGACGCCGTCGGCCTCGCCGACGCCCCTCACGAGGTGCTCGCGTCCATGGGCAACTACGTGTTCGACGCCGACATCCTGATGGATGCCGTCATCCGTGACGGGGAGCTGTCGAATTCCAATCACGACATGGGCGGCGACATCGTGCCCGACTTCGTGTCGCGCGGCGATGCTGCCGTCTACGACCTCAACCGCAACGAGGTACCGGGGGCGACGGATCGGGATCGCTTCTACTGGCGCGACGTCGGAACCATCGAGTCGTTCTTCGAGGCGCATCAGGACCTCATCTCCGCCCTCCCGATCTTCAACCTCTACAACAGCGAATGGCCGATCTTCAGCCAGCAGCTGAACTCCCCGCCGGCAAAATTCGTTCGCGACTCGAAAGGCAACCTGGGAACGACGATCGATTCGATAGTGTCCCTCGGGTCGCTGCTGTCCGGTGCGCACATTGAGCGGAGCGTGCTCGGGCCGTGGGCGACGATCGAGTCTGGGGCGACGGTCATCGACTCCATCGTCTTCGACCGGGTACGCATCGGACCGGATGCGACCGTCCGTCGGGCCATCCTCGACAAAGAGGTCATCGTGACGGCCGGAGCGACGGTCGGTATCGATGCGGATGCCGACCGTGCCCGCGGATTCACGGTGACGGAATCCGGTATCACCGTCGTCGGCAAGGGCGTGACGGTAGCCTGAGTGCGGCCCCATCCGCCCACTCGCACAGGACCCCAATGCCTCGCTTCCTGGTAGTTCTCGACGTTGATTCCACCCTCATCGAGAACGAGGTGATCGAGTTGCTTGCAGATGTCGCCGGCTCTGGCGAGCAGGTCGCAGCGATTACGGCGTCGGCAATGAACGGGGCCGTCGATTTCGAACAGAGCCTCCGCGCACGCGTTCTGACCCTTGCCGGTCTTCCGGAATCGGCTTTCGTCGAAATCGCCGCGAAGATCACCGTCACCGCCGGTGTGCCGGCGATGATCGCGGCCGTCCAGGCCTCGGGGGGCCGGGTCGGTGTGGTGTCCGGGGGCTTCCATGAACTCATCGATGCCATCGCCGATCGACTAGGTCTCGATTACCGCAGAGCGAACCGGCTCGAGGTTGTTAGGGGGCGACTCACGGGCGCGCTCGTCGGGCCGATCATCGACGCTCAGGCGAAAGCCGACACACTTCGGGAATGGGCGACGGACTTCGGGGTGGAGCTCGCTCAGACCGTCGCGGTCGGCGACGGGGCCAACGATATCCCCATGATGGCGATCACAGGTCTCGCGGTCGGATTCGACGCCAAGGCGCCCGTGCGCGATGAAGCGCACGTGCTGATAGACGAGCGCGATTTGAGCGCCCTACTCCCCCTGCTCGGCCTGCGCGGCTGAACGTCAGTGGCCCATCCCCAGGCCGCCGTCGACGGGGACGACAGCGCCGGAGATGTAGCCGGCATCGTCCCCGGCGAGCCACACGATCACTTTGGCGACTTCCTCGGGTGTGCCGAATCGTGCCGCCGGAATCGACTTCTTGTAGGTCGCCTGCTGCTCGGCCGGCAGTTCGGCCGTCATGTCCGTCCCGATGAAACCCGGGGCCACGACGTTGGCCGTGATGCCCCGCGATCCGAGCTCCCGCGTCACGGAACGGGCAAGGCCGATCAGTCCGCTCTTCGACGCGGCGTAGTTGACCTGGCCGGCAGAACCGAGCAGACCGACCACGCTCGAGACGAGGATGATACGACCGAACCTCGCCTTCAGCATCCCCTTGGACGCGCGCTTGACGACCCGGAACGCCCCGGTCAGGTTCGTGTCGATCACCGAGGTGAAGTCTTCGTCCGACATCCGGAGCAGGAGGGTGTCTCTCGTGATCCCCGCGTTGGCGACCAGCACCTCGACCGGGCCGAGGGCCGCCTCGACCATGGTGAATGCCGCATCGATGGACGCGGCATCCGTGACGTCCGCAAGCACTGTGAGCGTGCCTGCGGGGCCTTCGCCCGATCGAGCTGTCACCGCTACCCGGTGGCCCTGCCGGGCGAATTCCTGAGCGATTGCCCAACCAATCCCCCGATTGCCCCCGGTCACGAGTACCGTGCGTATCGTGGTCATGGATCCAGCTTTCACTCGCGGCAAACTCCCACAATCGTAGACGTAGGCTGGGAGCATCCCATGGCGAAGACGCAATCAATAACCAGCATCCCCCGGTCTCCTCAAGAAGACCGCCACTCTCGTGCAGTGCGCTACACGATCGGCTTTGCGATCAGGCTTGCATGTCTGCTGTCGTGCGTATTCCTGCGCGGCTGGTTTCTCATCATTCCGGCCATCATCGCGGTCGGCGGTCCACTTGTGCTGGTCATCCTCGCGAACGCCTCGACCTCCGGCGGATCAGCCGTCGTCGAGCGCCCCGGCGCGATAGTCCGCAGGACCCCAGACCAGCGGTGACCGGTATCCTTCAGTCATGATGGGATTCGGGCAGCCACAGGCTTCTCCCGTCTGCTCGAGGGCCGGATGTCGCGAACCGGCCAACTGGAATGTCAACTGGCGCAACCCCCGCATCCATCCGGCGGACCGGGTCAAGATCTGGCTCGGATGTGATGAACATGTCCTCTACCTCCGTGAGTATCTGGAGACGCGGGATTTCCCGGTCGTCGTCACTCCGCTCGGTGAGAAGGTCGCCTTCGTTCCCGATCGCCAGGGACTCGGGCGGTGAG
>JAYVNU010000268.1:0-3464 GCA_043758345.1 Lacisediminihabitans sp. | reverse complement strand
CCTCGTGGCTCGATGACCACCAGTCGACGGCCTGGCGCAGGTTCATCGCCGTGGTCGAACTACTGCCGGGCATCCTCGACTCGCAATTGCGGCGAGATGCCGATCTCATTCTTTTCGAATACTTCACCCTCGCGATGCTCTCCGAGGCGAGTGATCGCATGCTGCGGACGTCCCGCTGTCGCTGGAGACGAACTCGACGCTTCCGAGGCTGTCCCACGTCGCATCCCGCCTCGAGAAGCGCGGACTGGTGGAACGCGCGGTGAGCGCTGGCGATCGTCGCGCGACCGACATCACGCATACGGACACCGGCTGGGCGAAGGTCATCGCGACGGAGCCAGGACACGTCGACACGGCGCGCTCCGACATCATCGACCTGCTCGACCACGATGACATCGCCGACCTCGATCGCATCATGGCTAAGGTGCTGCCACGGCTCGACCCGCACCGCCGGATGTGCAATGTCTACTGACCGCTGCCCGCAAAACGGTCTGCTGAAATCCGCTACTTGGACGCAGGCGTGGAGCTCACGATAGCGAAGGCCGACGTCTTCAGCGCGGAATCGACGGCAGCGATGATGGCCAGGTTTCCGGTTGACAGCACACCCGTGCAGGTGACCTGGGTCTTGTCGTTCTTGTCGGCGAGCGGCGGACAGGTCACCGACGTCAGCGATATGCCCTGGGCTAGGAACTGCTTTGTGAGCGCGGCCTGCATCCCGGCCGGCGTCAACTCCGTGGCGCGCTGTGCAGGAGTGATCGTGGTCGAGGCAGCTGGCTTGATCACCGTGCGTGTCGCTGCCGTGGTTCCGGATGTGAGCTGGGAGAACTGCGCCGGGAAGACCAGGGCGAGCACGGCGATCATCACGGCCTGCAGCACGAACCACGTGATGAGTTGCGGAAGGCTGCTCCGGCCGACCCTCGTCACCCTGAACCCGAGGTACAGCGGTGGGATGATCGCAAGCAGCGGAGACGGGAGCGTCTCATGCCCGGCGCGGGCCAGTATCGATCGATCGACGACGGCAAGAACAAGGTAGATGACGATCGGGCCGAGCAATACGGCAAAACGGTAGGTGTCATCCGTCGGCTTGGTCGCGATGTAGAGAAGATAGACCAACCCGAAGTGCAAAACGGGCAACACCGCAAAAACCCAGACCGCCCAAGTGGACGAACTTGGCACGCCATTGTCGTCACCGTAGTGTTCCTCAGACTGGCGCTGACGATTTCTGGTCATCGGCTCCGCGGTTGCGGCGGCGGAAGCCACGCCAGCGCCGGGCTGACCGGGCAGCGCGTAGGCGTCGGACGGCTGTGGCGGAGGGGCGCCGAGCCATGAGCTCGGCACCGATCCGGCGGAACTGGGCGCGAAGGGTGCTGCCGAACCGGCAGACGAGTTCGCGGATGCCGCGCCCAACCCGGTAGCAAACGGCCAACTGGTCGCGGCCGCGTCAGACGTCGGCTGGGCGGATGTCGGCTGTGCGGATGTCGGTTGCGACGGAGTCGGCTGTGCGGATGTCGGTTGCGACGGAGTCGGCTGTGCGGATGTCGGTTGCGCGGGCGGGGGCTGGAACGGCGTCGCCGGGAATGGCGTGTCCTGGAACGGGAAGGCCGCGCTCTGCGCAGCTTTATCTGGCGTGCCGTCGGTCGGCGTCGCAGGCACGGCCGTTGCAGGCACGGCCGTTGCAGGCTCAGGTGTTGTGGAAACAGGTGTCTGGCCGAACGTGAACGGCATCGGCTCAGGCACCGTCGGCTCCGAAGTTGCCGGAACCGGACTGAAGCTGAACGGCGTCGGCTCAAAGCTCGACGGCTCAAAATTCGTCGGCTCAAAGCTCGTCGGCTCAAAGTTCGTCGGCACAGGCGCGGGCGCGGCAATCGGCGCCGCTTCCGGCGCAGCGATAGCCGGGGAGAAGTTCCCGAGCGACTGTCGCTCTTCCTGTTCGCGAAGCTGCCGGCGGGTCAGCGGAACATCGTCTGCCCCAGGTGTCGACGCCGCTGCGGCGGCGGCCGCAGGGAGTTCGGGCTTGATGAACGTCGGCGAGACGGGGGCGGGTTCGACGACCGGAATCGCCGGGGGAACGGAGGCTGCGACATCCAGAACAGCGGGGGTCGGTTCCGCGACCGGAAACAGCGGTGCCGCAGAGGCAGGAGTGGCGGCAGTCGTCTCCGCCCTGGGGATCTCTGCGGGACGCGTTTCGGCCGCCGGGCTCTCCACAACCGGCGTCTCCGCCAGCGGGGTCTCTGCCACCAGGGTCTCTGCCACCAGGGTTTCAGCCTGAGCGGCCGTGGTCACCTGGGGGGCGGATGACCCCGCCATCGGCAGCTCCCGCGGCGGCGCACCCGTCGCTGCGTCGATGAAGTGGTCGGTCCACGCCGATCCGTCCCACCAGCGCAGGTACGGACTGCCCGCGGGATCCGGAAACCAGCCACCGCCCGGTGGCGTTCCCTGAACGTCTGCAACCACGATAAATCCCCCGAATGTCAGGCCCGCCGGGGCGTGATCGAGTCACTGCCGGAGAACCCCGACATTGGCATGACACTACTACGAGCACCCCGATAGGCAAGTGCGACGGGCCGATGGTTCTGCATCGACCGGCTGGTTCTGCATCGACCGGCTAGTCGTGCCGCTCGGCCCGATCCGCGTCTGTCTCCTCCGTGAGGTCGTCGTTCGTGACGCCCGCGCTGGCTGCGGTCGACACCTCGCCCGTCGGTGTTCCGGCGCGGAGGTCGTCGGGTTCCGGGGCCACTCTCGGCTCCGGCTGGTCGGCGGCGTCAGCCAACACCTGCTCACCGGCGACGACATCATCCGTATCCGGGTTGCGGCTCGCGATATCCGCCGCTACGGGGTCCGCCTCGTTTGCGATGATGCCTTCGTCGGTCATGATGCCGTCTCACTCTCGTTGTGACTCTCGGATGACGCATCCGACGAATCCGGTGTCGTCTGCTTGGCGTTCGGCGCCGTCAGGTCGGCGTCTTCCGGCACAGTTCCGTCGCGATACATCGCGAAGGCGCACTCGCCGCCCGTATCGGTGCCACTCATGACGCTCGTATCTGTTGCTGCGCTCGTACGAACCGCACGGTAGGCCGAGGCACCAGTCGCACAAGCCCTCGGCGCCGAATCATCCTCGCACCGGCTCCGACCGAGAGCGGTGATAAGCGAACAGTCAGCGGAGACCAGGCAACGCTCGGCCTACCGGTCACGGTGGTCACAGACCGCCGCCCTAAGCTGGTCTCGGCCCGCACACGTCTTCGACCTGCGACGAAAATAGATTGGCGAGAACAGCGATGCGCGTCATCAGCTACAACCTCCGAGAGAACCATGCCAGCGGCGAACTCGTCGCGCTGACCGAGAACAACAACCTCGACGTGCTCTGCCTCCAGGAGGCCGACACCAGCATGCTGCCGGCCGAACTGCACAACCTGACGCTCGCCGACTCGACGAAACGCAACCGGCTCGGACTCGCGATCTATTACAAC
>JAYVNU010000267.1:0-10708 GCA_043758345.1 Lacisediminihabitans sp. | reverse complement strand
CGAACTCGAACATCGACTCCGCTGTCAAGCGTGGTTCCGGTCAGCTCGGCGAGGCCGTCGACTACCAGACGATCATCTACGAGGGATACGCGGCGGGCGGCGTCGCCCTGCTGATCGAGTGCCTCACCGATAACCGCAATCGCGCCGCAGCGAATGTGCGCACCGTGATGACCCGCAACGGCGGCACCATGGGAGATCCGGGCAGTGTCGCCTACAACTTCAGTCGCAAGGGTGTGATCTCGGTCACGAAGATCGACGGTATGGACGAGGACGATATCCTCGGTGCCGTGCTGGATGCCGGGGCGGAAGAGGTCAACGACCGAGGCGCCGGCTTCGAGATCGTCACGGAGCCGCACGATCTCGTTGCCGCCCGGACGGCCCTCCAGGACGCGGGCATCGACTACGACTCCGCTGACGTCGAATTCGTTCCCGGCCTCACCCTCGAGGTCGATCTCGAGACGGCGAAGAAGATCTTCCGCCTCATCGACGCCCTCGACGATGACGACGACGTGCAGAACGTCTACGGCAACTTCGAGGTGCCGGCCGACGTGCAGGCACTGCTCGACGAGGAAGAGTAGCGGCGGCATTCGTACTCACGGGGTGCTCTCGACGGGCCCGAAATGCTGAGGGTGCTCGGCATCGACCCGGGCCTCACCCGGTGTGGAATCGGGATAGTGGATGTCACGGCGACACGAACGGCGATGCTCGTGGAGGTCACCGTCATCCGTACCTCGCCCGAGCTCCCGCTCGAGCAGCGGCTGCTGCGCGTCGGCAACGAGATCGAGCGGCTGCTCGACGAGTTCCGGCCGCAAGCCGTCGCAATCGAGCGGGTCTTCGCCCAGCAGAACCTCAATACGGTCATGGGGGTCGCCCAGATCAGCGGTGTCGCACTGCACCTCGCGGCGAAGCGCGGATTGTCCGTCGGGCTTCACACGCCCTCGGAGGTGAAAGCCGCGATCACGGGGTACGGCTCGGCGGAGAAGAAGCAGGTGGCGACGATGGTCGCGAAGGTGCTCGGTCTCGCCGAGTTGCCGACACCGGCCGACGCGTCGGATGCACTCGCCATCGCCATCTGTCACGCCTGGAAGGGTGTCGCGACACTCGCCCCGACCGGAGGGCAGCCCACGCCGGCCCAGGCGGCATGGCTCGCCGCGGAACGTTCCGCGGCAAAGTCGGCACCCAAACGTAGGCTGGCCCGATGATCTCTTCCGTGCGCGGTGTAGTGCTTCACGCCGCCGGCACGACCGCGGTCGTCGAGGTTGGGGGAGTGGGCCTATCGGTCAGCGTCACCCCCCAGCACGCTCTCTCCCTCCGGGTCGGCGCCGAGGCGACCCTTCGTACGGCACTGATCGTTCGGGAAGACGATCTAGCACTCTTCGGGTTCCCCGACACCGAACAACTCGTCGTCTTCGACCTGCTCCGCGGAGTCACCGGGCTCGGCCCGAAGTCGGCGCTCGGCGTGCTCGCGGCGCTGTCACCGGCGCAGATCGCCAGCGCTGTCGCGACCGAGGACGATTCGGCATTTCGCAAAGTGTCGGGCATCGGTCCGAAGACGGCAAAACTCATCATCCTCTCGCTTGCGGGCAAGATGCAGGGCCTTTCGACGGCATCCGCCCAGCTCCCCGCGACGAAGTCCAGCGTCAACGACAGCGTGCTGGTCGCGCTGGTCGGCCTCGGCTGGTCGGAGCGGGTCGCAGCGCAGGCCGTCGAAGAGGCCGTCACGGAGTCCTCGGCCGACGAGGTGTCGACCGTGCCACTACTGCTGCGTCTCGCCCTCACGCGACTCGGACCGCAGCACTCGTCGAGCGGCAGCGCGCGATGAGTGTCGCGGACGACCCCTCCGTCGCCATCGTGCGACCGACACCGGAATCGGATGCCGAACTCGCCTTCGAGGGCGCGCTCCGGCCGAAATCGCTCGCCGAGTTCGTCGGGCAGGCCAAGGTGCGCGCACAGTTGCAGCTGTTACTCAACGCGGCCCGTATTCAGAACCGCACTCCTGATCACATCCTGCTCGCCGGGCCGCCCGGGCTCGGCAAGACCACCCTGGCGATGATCGTCGCCGAGGAGAGTGGCCGCCCCCTCCGCCTCTCGAGCGGGCCGGCCATTCAACACGCTGGCGACCTCGCTGCCGTACTCTCGTCGCTCGTGCCGGGTGAGATCCTCTTCATCGACGAGATCCACCGCATGGCGCGGTCGGCAGAGGAGATGCTCTACCTCGCCATGGAAGACTTCCGCATCGACATCATGGTCGGGAAGGGCGCGGGGGCGACATCCATTCCCCTCGATCTCGCCCCGTTCACTCTCGTCGGCGCGACGACGCGATCCGGGATGCTGCCCAACCCGCTCCGCGACCGTTTCGGGTTCACCGCGCACCTCGAGTTCTACTCGGAGCCCGAGCTAGAGCAGGTGTTGACCAGGGCCGCCGCGTTGCTCGGGCTCGAGGCCGACCGCGCGGCGCTCGCCGAGATCGCCGGACGCTGCCGCGGAACGCCCCGCATCGCCAACCGACTTCTTCGTCGCGTGCGCGACTATGCGCTCGTGCACGACGACGTCGCCGGACTCCGTGCCGTCCATGCCGCTCTCGAGCTCTACGACGTCGACCAACTCGGGCTCGATCGCCTCGACCGAGCTGTCATGGACATCATCCTGACCCGCTTCGACGGCGGTCCCGTCGGTCTGAACACCCTCGCGGTGTCTGTTGGCGAAGAGGCCGAGACGGTCGAATCCGTCGTCGAACCGTTCCTCGTCAGGATCGGTCTGCTCACCCGGACGCCGCGCGGTCGTGTCGCGACGCGGCTCGCCTGGAAGCATTTCGGGCTTTCTCAAACCAGCGGGGCGCTCTTCGGCGATGACCTATGATTCAAGCTGGTCACACAGGGCACCCGGTTAGACTCGCGGTTCCCCCCACAGCTCGGAAGGTTATCTCCGCATGAAGTTCGACCCAACTCTCATCCTCATCGCCGTCGCCCTCGCCGTGTTCGTCATTTTCCAGTTCCGCAGTTCGCGCAAGCGCGCAAAGGCGACCGCGGAGCGCCAGCAGCAGATCGTGCCCGGCGTCGAGATTATGACGAACTACGGTCTCTTCGGAACCATCAAGTCCATCGACGACGAGAACAACTTCGCTTTTGTCGAGATCTCGCCCGGCAACGTCATCAAGATCCACAAGTCGACGATCCTCAAGGCCGCGGATGACATAATCGCCCCGGAGACCGAGGGCGAGCTGGAGAGCGAGGGGGGCGGCGAGACCGCCACTCCCTACGAGCTCAACGATGACAACGCCATCCAGCACGGCGAGCCGAAGTTTGGCGAGCGGGTCGAGCCCGATGTGACCTCAAACGCTTCCCCGGCCAAGAAGACGCCGTCCAAAAAGGTCGACGACTAACCGCTAGCCTGAACGTGCTCGCTCGTGGATCGCGAGCGTGCCCTCCAGCGTGTCGGTGTGCCCGCCCACCCGCGTAACGAAAGCTGAGTTCACTTTGGCAAGAACGACCCCGGTCAAGAAGGCGCTTCGGTCGCTGACCTGGCTCCTGGTCATCGTTGCCGGCCTCGCGGTCGCCAATGCCGGGCAAGCGCTGACGGCGGGCGGCCCGAAGGCCGTGATCGCGGGCACGACGTGGGTGCCGAAGCTCGCGCTCGATCTGCAGGGTGGGACGGAGATCATCCTGCAGCCGCAGGTCGCCTCCGGGCAGGCGGCGCCGACGGCCGACCAGCTGAACCAGGCCGTGGCGATTATCCGCCAGCGCATCGACGCGAGTGGCGTGTCCGAGGCCGAGATCAGCACCCAGGGCAGCCAGAACGTCGTCGTATCGATCCCCGGCATCCCCGACCAGGCGACGATCAATCGCATCGAGTCGTCGGCAAAACTCGAGTTCCGCTCGGTGCTTGAGTCGACCGCGGCGCCGACGAGCGCTGTCGGGGGGTCCGCGTCCCCGACGCCCTCGCCGTCGGACCTCAGCGGTCTGCAGTCCACCCCGAGCACGAAACCGACGGATGGCAGCGATCTCGCCTATGTCACGCCGAAGCTCGCGGCCCAATTCGCAGCCTTCACCTGCAGCCAGGTGGATTCGACGAACGCGAACGTCGCCGACCCGACGAAACCGCTGATCACCTGTGACAACGCCTCGCAGTACAAATACCTCCTCGGGCCGGTCGAGGTCGCGGGCGAGACGATCAGCGACGCGACGAATGCCATCGAGACCAACAGCCAGGGGGTCAGCACAGGCCGCTGGGTCGTCAACATCGTCTTCAACGGAAAGGGAACCCAGGAATTCGCGGCCGTCACCACCCGTCTGAATAAGTTCCCGACGACGGATGTTCGTAACCAGTTCGCCATCGTGCTCGACGGCCGGATAATCTCCGCACCCACCACCAATGCCGTCATCACCGACGGCAAGCCGCAGATCTCTGGATCGTTCACGCAGACGAGCTCGAAGACACTCGCCGACCAGCTGAAATTCGGTGCGCTGCCGATCGGCTTCAAAGTGCAGAGCAATGACTCCATCACCGCGACGCTTGGGAAGACCCAGCTGCAGAGCGGCCTGCTGGCGGGCCTCATCGGGCTGATCCTCGTGGTTCTCTACTCCCTCTTGCAGTATCGGTCGCTCGCCTCCATCACCATCGCATCGCTCGTCGTGGCTGCCGTGATTACCTACCTCGTGGTGGTCTTCCTCTCTAATCGGCAAGGTTTCAGGCTTTCTCTCGCGGGGGTCGCAGGACTCATCGTCGCCATCGGTATCACCGCGGACTCGTTCATCGTCTACTTCGAGCGAATACGCGACGAATTGCGGGACGGCAGGCCTCTCGTCTCGGCGGTGGAGGCCGGCTGGAAGCGCGCGGTCCGCACCATCGTGGCCTCCGACACGGTCAACTTCCTGGCCGCCGCCATCCTCTTCATCGTTGCGGTCGGGAACGTCAAGGGGTTCGCCCTCACGCTCGGGCTGACGACGCTCGTCGACCTCGTCGTCGTCAGCCTCTTCACCCATCCGATGTTGCGACTCATCGCTCAGCGACCCTTCTTCTCTGAGGGGCATCGCTTCAGCGGTCTCGATCCGAAGGCTCTCGGAGCCATCTACCGCGGTCGCGCCACCTTCCGCACGCCGGAACTCGCGGCGGCCGGTAAGAAGTCGGGAGCGGCGGGCGAGGCGCAGCGACGCCAGACCATCGCCGAGCGGAAAGCGGCGGAGCTGGCCGGACCCGATGCGTCGAAAGACAGACCGAGCACCTCCATCTCGCCCACAACGCCTAAAACGCCCACAGACGGGAAGAACTCCTGATGGCCAGTTTCTCCCAGTTCGGAAACGATCTGTACACGGGCAAGCGCTCGTACAATATCGTCGGAAGCCGCAAGATCTTCTCCACGATTTCGGGAATCCTCCTCCTCATCGTGATCGTCGTGCCGATTCTTCGCGGCGGCTTCGTCTTCGGCATCGAGTTCCTCGGCGGCTCGCAGTTCCAGATCTCGAACACCACGAACCTGAGCCAGCCGTTCGCCGACAAAGCGGTGACGGATGTCGTGACCGGCGCGAACCCGCGGGTCACCATCGTCGGCACCAACTCGGTTCGCATCCAGACCGACCAGCTCACCTCCGGCCAGAGCACTCAGGTGAGAGACGCTCTCGCCAAGGCCTACAAGATCGACTCGAAGCAGGTGACCACCTCGTTCATCGGGGCGACCTGGGGGCAGGACATCACCCGGCAGGCGCTGACCGGTCTCATCATCTTCGTCGTTCTTGCGGCGATCGTCATGGCGCTCTACTTCCGCACCTGGAAGATGTCGGCCGCGGCGATGGTCGCGCTGCTCCACGACCTGGTCATCACGGCCGGGGTCTATGGAGTGTTCGGAATCGAGGTGACGCCCGCCGCAGTCATCGGATTCCTCACGATTCTCGGCTACTCGCTCTATGACACGGTCGTCGTTTTCGATAAGATCCGGGAGAACACGTCGGAAGACGGCGAGCAGTCGCGGCGCACCTTCGGTCAGTCAGTCAACCTCGCGGTCAACCAAACTCTCGTGCGCTCCATCAACACGTCGGTCGTCGCCATCCTCCCGGTCGGATCGATCCTGTTCATCGGGGCCGTTCTGCTCGGCGCGGGAACACTCCGCGACATCTCGCTCGCGCTGTTCATCGGAATCATCGTCGGAACCTATTCGACGATCTTCATCGCCGCCCCGCTGTACGCACAGTTGCGCAGCAACGAGGTCGAGGTGAAGAAGCGAGACAAACGCTCGCTCGCCGCCCGCGAGGCGAGCATCGCCAAGTAGCCTCGACCGAGGGACGAGCCCGACCGAACCGTACGAACGAACTGAGGACACCGGATGCCAGACCCACTTCCCGAAATCAGCGCGACCGAGGCGATCGACCTCGTCGGATCCGGAACTTACCTCATCGACGTGCGCGAACAGGACGAGTGGGACAAGGGTCATGCTGCCGGAGCCCACTTCGTGCCGATGTCGAAGCTCGGTGAGCCGATCGACGATATTCCGAAGGACCGACAGGTGCTCGTCGTCTGCCACTCGGGCGGTCGCTCGGCCCGGGTGACACGCTTGCTCATCAACCAGGGCTACGACGCGGTCAACGTCGCCGGCGGATCGAGTGCCTGGGCAGCGGCTGACGGTCCACTCGAGTCGGATGGACCTGGCGTTCCCCGCATCGAATGACGCCGCATCCCGTGAGACCGGCGTCAGCGTTCTGGGCGAACGGCGGCGAAGAGCCTATCCGCCGATGATAGTTTTGAGGGGGGAGGCAGGGCGATGACCGAGACGACGACACCACGCCAGGCGGCGCCACCGCCCGAGCCCGTCGGCTCCACGTCGAGCACTCCGCCCACCGGGTCGCTCCGCACTCTCCTTCCTCGCATTTTCTCCAAGGCTCAGCCGGTGGGAGCCGTCGACCGCCTCATCAAGACGGCTCGGATGCATCATCCGAAGTCCGACGTCTCCGTCATCGAACGGGCGTACGCCGCGGCCGAGCTCGCCCATCGCGGTCAGCTGCGCAAGAGTGGCGAGCCGTACATCACCCACCCGGTCGCGGTCGCCCAGATCCTCGCCGACCTCGGCATCGGTCCGAAGACCCTCGCTGCAGCGCTCCTGCACGACACCGTCGAAGACACCGACTACACGCTCGACCTCCTTCGCCACGACTTCGGCGAAGAGATCGCCATGCTCGTCGATGGTGTGACGAAGCTCGACAAGCTCAAATACGGTGACAGCGCCCAGGCCGAGACCGTTCGGAAGATGGTCGTCGCGATGTCGAAAGACATTCGGGTGCTCGTCATCAAGCTGGCCGACCGGTTGCACAACGCGCGCACCTGGGGATTCGTTCCGGCCGAGTCATCTCGTCGCAAGGCGCAGGAGACCCTCGAGATCTACGCGCCGCTCGCGCACCGCCTCGGTATCCAGAACATCAAGTGGGAGCTCGAAGACCTGTCTTTCGCCGTGCTCTATCCGAAGCTCTACGTCGAGATCGAGAATCTCGTCAAGCAGCGCACGCCGCAGCGCGAAGAATTCGTGCAACAGGTCATCAACGCCGTCAACAACGATCTCAAAGCCTCGAAGATCAAGGGCAAGGTCGTCGGTCGACCCAAGCAGTACTACTCGATCTATCAGAAGATGATCGTGCGCGGCCGCGATTTCGACGAGATCTACGACCTGGTCGGTATCCGTGTTCTGGTCGGATCGGTTCGGGACTGCTACGCGGTTCTCGGCTCGATTCACGCCCGCTGGAATCCGATTCCCGGGCGCTTCAAGGATTACATCGCGACACCCAAGTTCAACCTCTACCAGTCGCTGCACACTACGGTGATCGGTCCGAAGGGTCGAGCGGTCGAGATTCAGATCCGTACCGACGAGATGCACCAGCGCGCGGAGTTCGGCGTCGCGGCACACTGGAAGTACAAAGACCGGGTCAACAACGGCAAGAGCGATGTCGCGGACACGAACGACGACATGGCCTGGCTCGCACATCTGACCGACTGGCAGGCCGAGACCGCCGACCCGAACGAATTCCTCGACTCGCTGCGCTTCGAGATCGGCGCGAAGGAGGTCTACGTCTTCACGCCACAAGGAAAAGTGATCGGGCTCCCCGCCGGAGCGACCCCGGTCGACTTCGCCTACGCCGTGCACACCGAGGTCGGCCACCGCACGATGGGCTCGAAAGTCAACGGGCGCCTTGTTCCGCTCGAGTCGACCCTCAACAGTGGCGACGTCGTCGAGGTCTTCACGTCGAAGAACCCCGATGCCGGGCCTAGCCAGGGCTGGCTGAACTTCGTCAAGTCTCCACGGGCGCGCAACAAGATCCGCCAGTGGTTCACGAAGGAACGCCGAGACGAGGCGATCGAGCAGGGGCGTGATGCGATCGCCCGGGCTATGCGCAAGCAGAACCTGCCCTTGCAGAAGCTGATGAACCAGGACTCGTTCAGCGAGGTCGCCTCGTTGATGCGTTACGAGGATGTCTCGGCTCTCTACGCGGCTGTCGGCGAGGGTCACGTGTCGACCCAGTCGGTCATCGAGAAGGTGCTCGCCTCCCTCCATACCCAGGCCGAGGGCGAAGACGCCGAGATCGAATTCGCCGCCAAAGGCCGAACCAAGCAGTTGCGCAACAGCGACTCCGGTGTGCTGGTGCGTGGGGCTCCCGACATCCTCGTCAAACTCGCCAAGTGCTGCACCCCCGTTCCCGGCGACCCGATCGTCGGATTCGTCACCCGAGGTGCCGGGGTGTCTGTTCACCAGGAGACCTGTCACAACGTCGCGGAGCTTCTCACCGAGCCCGAGCGGATGATCGAGGTCGAGTGGGCACCATCGTCGTCGAGCGTGTTCCTGGTGCAGATCCAGGTTGAGGCCCTCGACCGTGCCGGCCTGCTGTCGGATGTCACCCGGGTGCTCTCCGAGAACCACGTCAACATCCTCTCCGCCTCGGTCTCGACTTCGAGCGAGCGTCTCGCGCTCAGCAGGTTCGTCTTCGAGATGGGGGACACCACTCACCTCGATCGCGTGCTCAACGCGGTTCGTCGGATCGATGCGGTGTACGACGTCTACCGGGTGACCGGCGGCTGAGCGCCTTCTGCGGCCCTCCGCAGTCTGCCGAGGGCACGATGTTTGCCCGGCAGGTTGCGGCGAGCGGCGAGAACCCCGATGCACCGTGCGAAGTCGAAGTGTGAGAGGGCTAGAAGCTCTCCCACGATGCGGATCTCGTCTTCTGTGAACTGTGCGCTGAAGCGGGCGAGATCGAGTACCGTTCGAAGTGGCGTCGTCACGCGCAGCCCGGCGAGCTCGACGATGTCTGTGGCATCGATCACCACCTCGCGTACAGCGAAACGGGCGAGTGACGTCGGCCTCTGGCGGGCGGTCGTATCGGCGCAGATCTCATGTCGCTGTGGTGCGAATGGCACGGCCCCATAAACCCACGCTGCGGAATGCTGCTCGGCGATCAACCTCTTCGGGAGCAAGAGAGCGAGCGACGCGGCCCGGTGACGTTGCTGCTCGACCTCGTCGATCGGGCAGAAGCATTCGTCGAGCGCGAAGACTTCCCCGTCGAGGCGCGCCGCCTGGAGTTCGGGAAGCGGGAGATCGAGTCGGGAGAGCACGCCGGGGAGTCGCATACCCCATGGTCGCGAGTGCGATCGGAGCCTGTCGGGTGCTCGGGTCATCTGTGGAGAAAGGCGAGCGGTCGCCTCCTGTGGACAGGCGCCGGGACCGACGCGCAGGATTCGCGCTAGCCGATCGCCTTGAGCCAGGCCCTCCGGGCATCCAGAGCTTCCTGCGCATCCTTGATCTTCCTCGCGTCAGTGCCGGCCTTCGCGACGGCGAGCTCCTTCTCGAGCTTCGCGATCGCGTCCTGCAGCTGGCCGGTGAGCCCCTCGGCACGGGCAACGCGCTCCGGGTTGCTCTTCTGCCAGTGATCCTCGTCGAGTTTGCGAACGGCAGCCTCGACTTTACGCAGTCGATCCTCGATCGGCCGCACATCGTCGCGCGGCACTTTGCCAATCGCATCCCAGCGACGCTGGATGCCGAGGAGGGCGTCCTTCGCCTTCACGCGGTCAGTCTCCTTGAGAAGCGGTTCAGCATCGGCGAGCAGCTCGAGTTTCTTCTCGAGATTCGCGCTGAACTCTTCACTCTCCTGAGCGTCGACCTCCGACTTCGCCGCGTAGAGCGAATCGCCGGCCGCCTTAAAACGTTCCCAGAGCGCGTCGTCGAACTTCTTGCCGGCTCGGCCGGCGGCCTTCCAGTCGTCGAGAAGGGTGCGGTAAGTCGGAATGCCGGCGAGACCCTGCGGGATCAGCGCCTCGGCCCGCTCTGCGAGCTGCTGCTTCTTCGTGCGTGCGTCTTTGTGAACGGAGTCGAGCTCCGCGAAGAAGGCCTTGCGATGGGTCTCGATGGTCGTTCGAGCCGCGCGGAATCTTTTCCACAGCTCGTTGCTCTCGTTCTTCGGTAGCCGCGGGCCGTCCTGCTGGTGCTTCTGCCAGCGGGCGAACAGCTCATCGAGGGTGGCACTCACCTGCTTCCACTGTGCCTTTGCCGGATCCTGGGCGGCGAGAGCCTCGGCCTCGACGACGAGAGCCTCCCGCTTCGCGATCGCGGCATCCGATGCCGCCTTGTTCTCGGCGGTCTGCTTCTCCGTCAACTCGCCGACGGCACCGTCGAGAGCATCCAGGCGTGCCGTGAGCGCTGGCAGATCGCCGACAGCGTTGGCCGTCGCGACGGTGGTCTTCA
>JAYVNU010000266.1:0-3472 GCA_043758345.1 Lacisediminihabitans sp. | reverse complement strand
CCGGGCAGGAATCGGTGTGGGAGTATCCGCGGCCGCCACGCGTGGAAACCACGTCGGAGCGCATCCGGATCCGACTGGATGGCGCGACCATCGCCGACACGACCGACGCGGTTCGCGTGCTCGAGACGAGTCATCCGCCGGTCTACTACCTGCCGCGATCGGCGTTTCCCGCCGGCGTACTCCAGCCGGCGCAGGGAGCGAGTTTCTGCGAATTCAAGGGTGCGGCGAAGTACCTGTCCGTCGGCAGCGCCGAGCGCTCGGCCTGGTACTACCCGAGTCCGAGTCGCGGGTACGAATTGCTCGTCGACCGAGTCGCCGTCTACCCGAGCGCGATGGACGAGTGCGAGGTCGCCGGCGAGGTCGTCACCGCCCAGGCCGGGGACTTCTACGGCGGATGGATCACGTCGAAGGTCGTCGGTCCATTCAAGGGCGAGCCCGGCACGCTCGGCTGGTGACCAGCCGCTCTGAAGCGGTCGACAGCTGCGGCAGACTGGCGAGATGGATCCTCGAACCATCGCCGCATACGATTCCGACCCTGCCGCCTACGCCGATGAATGGGAGAACGAGCAGGATGCACCGACCGACCTCTACGCACTGCTGACGGACCATTGGCAGCCGGGACCGACGGTGGATATCGGATGCGGCAGCGGGCGGGACACCGCCTGGCTCTCGTCCCATGGGTTTCCGGCGGTCGGAATCGATGCGTCGGATCGCCTGCTTGCCGAGGCTCGCAGGCGACATCCCGACATGCAGTTCGCGTCGGGAAGCCTGCCCCGGCTTGACCGCCTGGCTGACGCCTCGTTCACGAACGTGCTGTGCGAAACCGTCATCATGCATCTGCCCGAAGATGAGGTCGCGCCGTCGGTTTCGAGGATGCTCCGCCTCCTGGTCCCCGGCGGATCGATCTACCTCAGTTGGCGGGTCACCCGCGGCGCCGACCGCAGAGATGATGCCGGACGACTGTATGCAGCCTTCGACGAATCCGCCGTGATGGGGGCTTTGACCGGGGTGACGATACTCCTGGATGACGAGGTAATCAGCTCGTCATCGGGCAAAGTCGTGCGCCGGATCATCGCCCGCACTGCTCCCCGGGTCTGAGGCTGCGAATGGTTGATCAGCAGGTTCTGAGCGCGCGAACGAGGCTGTCGCCCTCTTGTCGAGTTCGATGAAGGGCTGGTGCGCGACCGTCACACCCTTCGCCGTCTCCGTTCGGCGCCAGGTGCCGACGATGTTGCCCCTCGACTCGATCATCGGCAGAAAGATGCCGCTGTTCCCGAGCACGATGCGAGCGTCTTGCTCGACCGCGAGCGCCGCCTACGCGTCGACCTTCGCGCCGGCGGAGGCCTTCTTCGCGCTGTTGCGATGCGGTAGAAGCGTGTTCGCCTCTTCGAGCGACATGCCGTTCGTCTCCGGGATGAACCGCATCACGAACATGAACGACAGGAAGGCGAACAGCGCGTAGATGCCGTAGGTGAGCACGAGCGACACGGCGGCGAGCGGCGGGAACGAGATGGTGACGAGGAAGTTCGCGATCCACTGTGCCGCGGCGGCGATGCCGAGTGCCCGCGCCCGGATCCGCGTCGGAAAGATCTCGCCGAGCAGCACCCACACCACCGGACCCCAGGACGCCCCGAAGCTGACGACGAAGACATTGGCCGCGACGAGGGCGACCGGTCCCCAGGCGCCGGGCAGCGCCGGCGAACCGTTGACGATGTTCGCCTGGCTGAACGACAGAGCCATCACGGCGAGCGAGATCGTCATGCCCGCCGAGCCGAACAGCAGGATCGGCCGACGCCCCACCCGGTCGACGAGCGCGATCGCGACGAAGGTCACGACGATGTTGGTGACGGCCGTGATGACCGAGATCGTGAACGAGTCTTTCTCCTGGAAGCCGACCGACTTCCAGAGGGTCGTCGAGTAGTAGAAGATCACATTGATTCCGACGAACTGCTGGAAGATCGAGAGGATGATGCCGACCCACACGATCGGCTTCAACCCGAAGCGATTGCCGCGCAGCGCGCCCTTCTCGGTGCTCCGTTCATCATCGGTGATCGCCGCGCGCATGTCGCGGATGGCCCGCTCGACATCGTCATCCGGCCAGATGCGCGCGAAGATCCGGCGAACCTCGTCGTCGCGCTTCTTGAGCACGAGAAACCGCGGAGACTCCGGCAGGGCGAACGCGATCAGACCGTAGACGATGGCGGGCGCGGCACCGACGAGGAACATCCAGCGCCAGGCTTCGAGACCGAGCCAGAACGTCTTCGAGGCTGTTCCTGCGGCATCGGCGAAGATCGTGTCGGAGAGGAGGGCCGCGAAGATGCCGAGCGTGATCGCGAGCTGCTGGAGGGATCCGAGCCGCCCGCGCAACTGCTTCGGCGAGATCTCGGCGATGTACGCGGGGGCGATGACCGAGGCTATGCCGATGCCGAGGCCTCCGATGACGCGCCAGAGCACCAGGTCCCACACGCTGAACGAGAGCCCGGCACCGATCGCGCTGGCGAGAAACAGCACGGAGCCCGCGAGCATCGCCGGGATGCGACCCCAGCGGTCGGCGACCCGGCCGGCGAAATAGGCGCCGATCGCGCATCCGATCAGGGCACTCGCGACCGCGAGCCCGATCAGGGTCGCGGACAGGGCGAACTGGGTGCGCACCGCATCCACTGCTCCGTTGACGACCGAGGAGTCGAATCCGAAGAGGAACCCGCCGACCGCTCCGGCCACCGCGAGTGCGATGACCTTGAAATTCGTGCGTGGGTTGGTACTGATGTCTGACATCGCCTCGTCCTTTGCGCTGGTCGTGCGCAGGCCACGGTACGCCTAGCGGGCGAGAGCGCTAGCGGCCGAGACGGGGCTTTCTACTTCTTGAGCGCCTTGATGATGCGCGGCAAGGCCCTTCCGGCGATGCACGCGAGCGGGATCGATATCGCCATCAGCGCGATGAGGTTCGGGCGGAAGCGCACGCCATCCGCTCCATACACATAGGCGCCGATCGGAATGCTCCCGCCACCGCCACCGCCTCCGCCGTTCTCGTCCTGGTCGTTTCCGGCTCCGTAGCCGAGCCAGACGAGCGAGACCGGGACGATCTCGACACCGCTGACGGTGACCGGGGTTCCGTAGTTACGCGTGACGCCGAAATCTTTGAACGATTCTGCGATCTTCTCAACGAGGTATGCCATGAGCCAGACACTAGTCGGAACACCTGTGCTGCGAAACCCGTCCCCCGCGCTTCCGTGCGCACCGTGACTCGCAGCGAGGCCCGAATCAAACCCGAACCTTCCGTTAACCTGACACGAACCGGCGCGCTGCAGGATAATCACATGGTGAATATGAGAACGGTCAGAATCGTGATTGCCGCGATGGTCTCCACGGGGTTGTTCGTCACCGCCGGCGTGGTCGCCGTGCACTTCGCGACTCCGACGCTCGGCACGGCGAAGGCGGAGTTTCTGGCGCAACGCGTGCTGCTGTCACCTAC
>JAYVNU010000265.1:0-3475 GCA_043758345.1 Lacisediminihabitans sp. | reverse complement strand
GCAGCTGGGCGATGCCGCGACGCACGATCTCGTGGTCGTCGACGAGAAAGATCCGGATCACGATGATGCGACCTCCAGGTCGAATGGGACGGTCCAGTTGACGCGGCTGCCCTCGGGTCCGCTGTCGAAGGTGAAAGTGCCGCCTCGTCTTGTCGCCCGCTGTTCGAGGTTGGCGATGCCACTTCGCCGTGGTTTTTTCGAGCCGAGCTTCGCGCCGATCCCATCATCCGTTATCGCGAGCATTACGGCGCCATTCGAAACGGTGAGCGCGAGTGAGGTGTGCGTCGCATTCGCGTGCTTGGCCGAATTGGTGAGTGCCTCACGGGAGACGGCGACGACATCGTCGGCGAGACTGCCGACGATGACGAGGTCGACCGGCCCGGAGAATTCGACACGGGGGGTGTGCGACAGCGCGCCGGCGAGCTCGCTCGCCAGATCGATGAGCCGGTGTCGCACCGTCGGTTCGCTGCCGGTCGGGGTCGTCGACAGCGCGAAGATGGCCGTTCGGATCTGGGTGATCGCAACGTCGAGCGTGTTCACCGCGGCGAGGACGCGATGCGAGTCCTGCCCCGCTCCGAGCGAGCCGGCGATGCTCTGCAGCTCGAGACCGGTTCCGAACAGCTGCTGGATGACGTGGTCGTGAAGGTCACGCGCGATGCGTCCGCGATCCTCGAGCAGCAACATCCGCTGATGCGCCGATCGGGCCTTGGCCAGTTCCATGGCGACGCTTGCCTGGCCGGCGAAGTTGGCCGCCATCTCGAGGTCTGCGGCGGTGAATCTCGAATTGCCGGTAAGGCGGGCGACGAGGAGAACGCCCTCCGCCATTCCGGCCGCGATGAGGGGAACGGCCATCGTCGGTCCGAGGGTTCGGTCGGCCGACAGCGGAAGGCGATCACCGACGCCGTCGTTCACGAGACGCGGCTGTTTGCCTTCGATCACGCTGCCGGAGAGCGACCCGTCGACAGGGATGAGAACACCCTCGAGGGTGTCGTGATCCACCCCGCGTGCGTTCGCGATCTTCAGCATCGCGGGGTCCTCGGTCGGGAGCACGACGCAGACGAGATCTGCCGAGGCGAGGATCAGCACCCGAGCGACGAGGATCGCGATCGAGTCGTCCTGCTCGGCCGAGAGCAGTGCACCGGTGATCTCCGCGGAGGCTGCCGACCAGGCCTGACGCCGCTGCGTTTCGGCGAACAGGCGCGCGTTGTCGATGGCGAATCCGGCCGTCGCGGCGAGAGAGGAGACCAGTTGCTCGTCTTCGAGGGTGAAGCGCCCGGTGGATTGATTGCTGAGGTAGAGGTTGCCGTAGACTTCGTCGCGCACCCTGACGGGAACGCCGAGAAAGCTGTCCATCGGTGGATGTGCCGCCGGGAATCCCGAGGAGCGCGGATCGGCCGACAGATGGTCGAGGCGGATGGGCCGCGGATCGTCGATGAGTGCACCGAGCAGGCCGTGGCCGGTCGGCAGCGGGCCGATGTCGTGCAGCTGATGCGGCGTCATCCCCACAGTGATGAACTGTTCGAGTGCCCCGTCCGGCGCGATGACGCCGAGTGCGCCGTACTCGGCCCCGACCAGCTCGACGGCGGCCTCGACGATCTTCTTCAACACGACGGCGATCTCGAGATGTTCGACGACCGCCTGGTTCGCCTTGATGAGAGCGCGGAGACGACCCTGCGTCTTCATCACGTCGCCGGCGCGATCCACGAGCTCGCTCAGAACACGGTCGAGTTGACCCCGCGCTTCGTCAGGGAAAGAGAGCGACGAGCCATCCGCTGCCATATCTGATCCCTGGGGGTAATCGGGCTGCGCGGGTATCGGCCAGACCTGGTCGAGCAGAACCAGCTTATCCCCCGGGGTACAGCATCGTCAGCGGGGTGAGAGGGGACCTTCGGCACTGTGCAGGCCCGACCCGCTGATTCAAGCTGTAGACGTGCTCAACAGTCCGGAGAAAATGTCATGAAAGCGAAAATCCTCGTCGGTATCGACGGCTCATCGCCGAGCCGGGCAGCGGTCCGTTGGGCTGTGACCCGCGCTGCCGCAACCGGCTGCGCCGTCACTCTCGTGCAGGTGCTCGATGACGAGTGGGGAACCATCGGATCTGAGATGCTCGCCGAGGTCGAAGAGGGCACGCTCCGACTGGTGGATGCCGAAGCCGACTATGCGCGATCGCTCATCCCCGGCGTCGCCATCACCATATCCCGGCTTCGCGGCGACCCTATGATCGAGCTCGCCATTGCGTCGCTCGATGCCGAGCTCGTGGTCGTCGGCACCCATAAGACCGGATTCCTCCACGGTCGGGCGTTCGGCTCCCGCAGTCTCCAGCTCGCGGCGAGCGCCCACTCGCCGGTCGCGGTCATCCCCGAAGCCTTCTCGTCAGCCGGTCGGGGGGTCGTCGTCGGGATCGACGACTCCTCCGCATCACATGCCGCTGTGGCGTTCGGTGCCGACGAGGCCGAGCGCACCGACCAGGAGCTCGTGCTGGTGCGTGCCTGGAAGCTCCCCGACCTCCACGGCGATCACACCCGCGCTGTTTCGGCTGCCGAGGCGAAGCAGCAGGCCTCGGCCGACCGTCTGATGATGGATGCCGTCCAGACCATCCATGCGACCCACCCGGCGCTTGTCGTACGCTGCCGGAGCATGCGACGAGCGGCAGCCGAGGCGCTCGTCGATGCATCGACGACGGCGAACCTGCTGGTGATCGGCAGCTCCCGCCGACACGGCATCGAGCAGAACGCGCTCGGCTCGGTGAGCCACGATGTGCTGCTCAACCTCTCGACGCCGACACTCATCGTGCACGGCGACGATCAGTCGGGGCTCGGGACCAAGGTCCCGGTGCCCGAGTCAAACGAAAAATACTCTGGCAGCCAACTCCACGACGTCTCGGAACAGACAGCATCATGACCGGCATTTTCGACCCTCTCGTGCTGTCCCAGTGGCAATTCGGCCTAACGACCGTCTATCACTTCCTGTTCATCCCGATCACCATCGGGATGGCGACGACCACCGCGGTCTTCCAGTCCGCGTGGTATCGCACGGGCACGCCGAAATACCTGCAACTCACCCAGTTCTTCGGAAAGATCTTCCTGATCAACTTCGCTATGGGCGTCGTCACGGGAATCGTGCAGGAATTCCAGTTCGGCATGAACTGGTCGACCTACTCCCGCTTCGTCGGGGATGTCTTCGGCGCTCCGCTCGCGATGGAGGGCCTCGCCGCGTTCTTCCTCGAGGCGACCTTCATCGGACTCTGGATCTTCGGCTGGGACAAGCTGCCACGTGGACTCCACCTCGCGACGATCTGGCTCACGGCCGCCGGCAGCATTCTGTCGGCCTACTTCATCCTCGCGGCGAACGCGTTCATGCAGCATCCGGTCGGCTTCCGCATCAACGAAGCTCGCGGCCGGGCGGAACTCACCGACATCTGGGCGGTTCTCCTCAACAAGGTATCGCTCGCATCGTTCCCGCACACCATCGCCGC
>JAYVNU010000264.1:0-10737 GCA_043758345.1 Lacisediminihabitans sp. | reverse complement strand
GTCGGCCCCGTCGAAAGTGAAACACTTGTCGAGGGCTTCCACTGAGAGAATTCTTGGTGGTGATTGACCACTGTGATCGTGACGCGGGAGAAATCGCGTCTCGACGGTAAGGAATCGCGATGGTCAGCACAGCGACCGTTCCGACCCGTCCGTCCGCGCGACTGATGCCCTTCGTGTTCGTGGCAGTGCTCGCAGGGCTCTACTCGGCTCTCGCGCTGCGCCGTCACATCACGTTCCATACGGCGGGCTGGGATCTCGGGATCTTCGAACAGGCCATCCGCAACTACGCGGCGCTCCGCCCTCCGATCGCAATCCTCAAGGGACCCGACTTCAACCTGCTCGGGGACCATTTCCATCCGATCCTCATGCTCATTGCGCCGGTCTATGCGGTCTTTCCCACCGCAGAGACCCTTCTCGTCGCACAGGCTCTGCTGTTCGCCGTCGCCGCATTTCCGCTTGTTCGCTGGGCCCAGAGGTCGCTCGGAGGCAGGACGGCCATCGCCGTCGGAGTGATCTACGGATTCTCGTTCGGGATAGCGTCGGCCCTCGGATTCGACTTCCATGAGATCGCGTTCGCCGTGCCCCTCATCGGGTTCTCACTGAGTGCCCTCGGGCAGGGGAGGTTGCGCTCCGCCGCGGCCTTTGCGCTGCCGCTCATCCTGGTGAAGGAGGATCTCGGCATCACGGTCGTCGCGGTCATCGGACTGCTGATCTTCCTTCGCGGGGCCAGAAAATTGGGTATCGTCGTCGCGCTGATCGGGGTGACGGCGACAGCGATCGAGATCGGCATCATCCTGCCGGCGATCAACACCGTCGGCGATTACAGCTATCTCGGCAGGATCTCCGGGCACCCCCTTCTCGAGGTGATCGGAACCTCGGTCGGCGAGAAGGCGCTGACGCTCGTCGCCACCCTCGCGATCGGCGGTTTCGTCGCCCTGCGTTCGCCGATCGCGCTCGTCGCCGTCCCCACCCTCATCTGGCGATTCGTCAGCAACGACGCGAACTACTGGGGTACGGACTATCACTACAGTGCGATCCTGATGCCGGTGATGGTCGCGGCGATGATCGACGTTCTGGTGCGGATGCGGCGAGACAGGACACGCCGTGCCCGACCGGTCGTTCTGGCGGCGGCCCTGATAGCGACCGCCGTGCTGCTCCCCTCCCACCCACTTGCCGACCTTGCGACGGCGGCACTCTGGAGCAGCAATCCGCGGGCTGCAGCCGTCAACACGGCCCTCGCCAAGATCCCTGACAACGTCACCGTCTCGGCATCCGACAACCTCATTCCGCACCTGACCTCCCGCGATGAGGTGACGCTTTTCGGACGTAAACCGCTCGACACCATCCGGCCGGAGTGGATCGTCGTCGACGCCCACTCGACTCGTCATTTCGTGGTCACCCCGGCAATGGAGCAACGCGACCTGAAGAGCGCGGAGCGAAATGGATACTCGGTCCGGTTCAGCCAGGACGGGGTCGTGCTGCTGCAACGCGACCGCTGACAGACCTTTCAGCGCTCCTGTGGTGAATCAGCGCTCGGTGAAGCCCGTGAGGAGTCCGCCGGTGAGTCGCACGCTCAGGTTGTAGAGAAGGACTCCGACGAGTCCGATGACCGTGAAGAGGATGACGTTGAGCACGCTGATCGCCACGGAGAAACCGACTACGGTCGAGAGGCTGAGCACCGACGTGAGCGAGATGCCGGTGGCCGTGCCCATCACGCTCGTGAAGAGCGCGTCCAGCTTGGCGAACGTGCCGAAGGCGTCGAGCAGTGTCCATCCGATGACCGTGACGACGACGTTGACGATGCCGAAGGCGATGCCGAGCAGGAAGGACATCCTGACCGCAGACCAAACACTCAGGTGACGCACTTTGAGGCGCACCTGACTCGGCGCCCCGCCCTTCTTGCCCTTGGACGCGAGCTTCGACTCGGTGTCAGACATGACCGTCGTCACGCATTCTGATCGGCACCACGACGGCGACGCAAGAGAATGCTGCGCAGGATGATCGGACCAATCGAGAGCACGACGATCCCGATCAGCACGATATCGATATAGCTGGAGACGAAGGCTGTGACCCCGGGGATGTGCGCGAGCGCGAACCCGAGGAGGATCACGAGCGATGACCATGCCGCCGCCCCGATCAGGTTGAAGATCGTGAACGTGCGCCGCGGCATCCGTCCGACGCCGGCCGCAACCGGAGCGAACGTGCGGATGACGGGCACGAATCGGGCGAGTGTCACCGCGGTCGGCCCGAAACGGTCGAAGAAGTTCTGCGTGCTCGTGACGCTCTTTCGGCTGAACAGACCCGATTCCCGACGCTCGAAGATGCCCGGCCCGGACTGTCGCCCGATGAAATATCCGACCTGGTCGCCGATGGCCGCGGCGAGTCCGACGAGGAGGATGACCAGCCAGAGCGGCTGATGGATCGCCCCGCTCAGGGTGAGCACCCCGGTGAAGAAGAGGAGGGTGTCGCCGGGAAGGAAGAATCCGATCAGCAGGCCGGTCTCAGCGAACACCGCGGCGCAGACGATCGCGAGTCCCCATGCTCCGGCGCCCGTGATGAGGGATTGCGGATCCAGCAGGCCCGTCGCCACAAATGAGGAAACCATGATGACTCAAGACTGCACCTGTGGTCTCTAAGAAAAGCCCAAGATTGACCCCGAAGGCGGATCGGATGGCGGATCGGATGGCGGATCGAAGGGCGGATCGAAGGGCGGATCGAAGGGCGCGAGTCCTGGTGCATTTCTGGCCGGCGTCGTTTGGGGCGGGGGCACCGACCATCCGAGAGCTGAGGAGCACACGTCATGACCCGATACGAAATAGGTTCGTCGACCGGACAAGCCGCAATGCCGAGCAAAGTACCCCGAGTGACAGCCGTCTTCTGGATCGTCAAGGTGCTGGGGCGACCGGCATGAGCGTGTTCTTTCCCGCTGTGATCCTGGTGTTCGTCGTCCCTCTCGATCCGTGAGCGTCGTGGAGGCGGCGACCTGCAGGACGACACGATGGTGGCTGCCTAGAGACGATCGGAGTGCGGATGCCGTCCCGCGATATCACGGCGCTCTCAGGTGAGTTGCGCTCGAGGGATCAGCAGCGAAATCTCGGTCCCGGCGGCCGATGTGTGCTCGACTGCCACCCGTCCACCGAACCTCTCGACGGTGTCACGGACGAGCGCGAGCCCGATCCCGAAGCTGGTCCTCGTCGTTCCGACCCCGTCGACGGCGTCGACCGAGTGGGCGAACCGGTCGAAGATGCGGCTCGCCTTGATGCCGGTGATCCCCGGACCGTGATCGCGAACGCTCAGCCGCACGAAGCAGCGCGCTTCGCTGACGGAGACGTGGATCGTCGACCCGGGGGGCGAGAATCCGAGGGCGTTGTCGAGCAGCGCGACGATGCAGCGCTGAACACTGGCGGCCGGCATCCGCGTTCCGAGAGACGGTGAGCCCTCGCGCGTGATCGAGACCGAGCGTTCGGTCGCAATCACCTGCATCGCGTCGACGGCTCGGGCGACGACGGGGTCGAGGGCAACCGACGTGGACGATTCCTGCCGCGCGCCATCCATCTCGGCCGAGGCGAGGAGGTCATTCACGATCTCGACGAGGGTCTTCGTGTCGCGTCGGAGTTCTGCGACGGTCTCCCCGGAGGAATCGTTCGGCGCGAGTCCCCGCTGCATGAGCTGGAGTCGCGCGTCGAGAACGGCGAGTGGGGTGCGCAACTCATGGCTGGCATCGGCGACGAACGCGCGTTGGATGCGGAGCGCCTCCCCGAGCGGACGCACCGCCCGCCGGGTCGCAAACCAGCTCATGGCGCCGGCGAGGATGATGGCGATGGCGCCGATCACGATTCCGGCGACCAGGATGTCCACCCCGCCGACGTCGATCGTCGTCTCGTGGGACCGTCCAGGGTCGAGCAACTTCGCCGGGGCGATGTGCGCGAACACGAAAGCGAACGCGGCGACGAGCACCGCGAGCACCAGCACGCTCGAGAGCACGGTGATTTGCAGGCCGACGGCGCGGGACACGCGGGTCATGGCCCGGGCATCCGCCTCGTCGAAATCGGCGTTGCGACGGCGCACGGTCACATCGCGCCCAGTCGATAGCCTTGCCCGCGAACGGTCGTGATGAGATCGACATCCGTTTTGCGGCGAACGTAGTGCACATACGTGTCGACGGTGCCGGGCTGGTCACTCGAGCCGAACACCTCCCGCAGGATCTGTTCCCGCGAATAGGTGCGCTGCGGGTTCTCGGCGAACAGCCGCAGCAGTTCGTTTTCCCGCTCGGTGAGGATGATGCGCCCGTCGTAGGGCGAGTAGACGGTTCGCGACTCCGGGTAGAACTCCCACAACCCGACCCGCACGAACGGTCCCTCCCCGGTGAAGACCCGTCGGATGGCGCGCAGGCGGGCAAAGAGCTCATCGAATTCGAATGGTTTGACAAGGTAGTCGTTCGCCCCGGAGTCGAGGCCGCGCACCTTGTCCTGGATCGTGCCGAGTGCGGTGAGAATGAGCATCGGCGTCGTCACCCGTTGCCGCCGGAGCGCCTCGATCACGCCGAGGCCGTCGAGACCGGGGAGTCTCCGGTCGACGATCATCACCTCGAAGTCGCCGTCCAATGCCACCGAGACACCCTCGCCACCGTCGGCGATGAGCGTGACGGCATACACCTCGTCGAGCACTTGACGCATGAGGGGTCCGAGCTTCGGATCATCTTCGAGCAGCAGAAGCCGTGGTCTCGAATCCATCATCGTCCGCTCCTCGGCGATTGCGACCCGTCGTCGATCGGTGAGCGACAGCCTTGTCATCCGAGTCTAAGGAGATTCTAAGAACTGCGTCTCGGCGGGTCATACCCGCCACGAAAACCGGTGGCTGCCGGGCGGCGGGTCCGGGCATCCAGCCGGGGAAGTAGCGGGTGGAAAAGACCTTCGACGAGGATGACCGCGGCGAGGGAGTAGAGAGCCGACGCGAGCACATCAGTGGGGTAGTGAACCCCGAGGTACACCCGCGAGAGTGCGGTCACGACGATGACAACCGCGACGATCGCGATGAGAGGCGGCCGAAAACGCCGACCCCGCGCCAGCACGACCACCGCGACACCGAGCGACGCGACGAAGGCCGTGTGGCCGCTCGGGTAGCTGAAGCTGGTCTCCGTAATGAAATGGTGAGCGAGCAGCGCGGAGTCCGGCCTCGGCCGCGCAACGATCAGTTTGATCACATCACTTCCGATCCACGGGAGCGCCGCAAGAACGACGAAGTGCGCCGCGCGCACAAGACTCCTCGTCAGCGCAAAGATCACGGCGGCCACCACGGCGATGATCGTCACCGCGATCGGTGGGCTGAAGAGCAGATTGATCGTCAGGGCGAGCAGATCGAGCGGCGCGGAGTTCGCCGAGTTCACAGTGTGGACGAGCGAGAACTCGAAAGTGCTCCAGGCTGGGACGGCGGCGATGACGATCCCGGCTGTCACGACGAGCACGATGACCGCCGTGGCGATCTCCATCCCGAGAAGCCTGGTCATTCCAGTCCGGCGGTTGGTAAAGTCTCGCTGGCTCCGCACCATATCCTGCTCCTTACCGAACGGATGACGTCCGGGTCGATCTGAGAATGATCGACGTAAGCCCAGATTCCTATAAGGAGTTTGGATGATCGCCCGTGACCGCGAAGGAACGACTGAGGGTATGAGAACCGCCGGCACCGCGATCACGATCGCGATCATGGCAGTGGTCACCGCCATCACGCTCCTGGTCGTGCCGTTCTACACCGCGAGCATCCAGGGGGTGACGCTCGTCACCTTCACGATCGTGGTGTGGGCGCTCTTCGCCCTCGCCGTCTTTCTGCTCCGTAAAGTGCCGACGCGGGCCGCCGTGATCCTCATCCTCGTCGGCAGCGCGGTGATCGGCGGGGCGGCAATGGTCGGCCCCCCCAACACGAGCACGGATCCCGCTCGCTACGCCTGGGACGGGATCGTGCAGAACGCCGGGATCTCTCCCTACACCTACGCCCCGACGTCGAAAAATCTCGAGAGACTCCGACCGGGGTGGCTTTTCGAGTCGCCGACCGTGGCGGCGGATGGCACGGCGATTTGCAAGGGAGTGCGCTTTCATCTCTACTCGGTGCCCGACACACACGAACGGACAGCGACGGGAGACGACGAGCAGATCTGCACGGCGATCAATCGCGCCCAGGGAAAGACGATCTACCCGCCCTCGAGCGAGATCCTCTTCGCCGCAGTGCGCTTTGTGACCGGTCCGACCGCCGAATACTGGCCTTTGCAACTCGTCGGGCTGCTCATCAGCACCGGCATCTCGGCGATGCTGCTGCTCGGGCTGCACGCCCGCAAACTGGACCTCCGCTGGGCGGCACTCTGGGCCTGGTGCCCGCTCGTTGCGTCTCAGGCGGTGACCAATTCGCACGTCGACGTGCTCGGTGCAGTCCTACTGCTCGCCGCCACTCTTCTCGTATCGACGCGCCGACGCTGGCTCGGCGGAATCGCGCTCGGTGCATCCATCGCCTCGAAGCTCATTCCGGTCATCGGAGCGCCGGCACTGCTGCGACGCCAACCCTGGAAGATCGTGATCGCCGCGGTCGGCACTTTCCTTCTGCTTTATCTGCCCTATGTGCTCGCGAGCGGGGTCAAGGTGCTCGGCTACCTTCCCACCTATCTGACCCAGGAGGGCTACGGCAACGGTTCACGATTCGCGCTCATCATTCCGTTCGCGCAGGGGAACGGCGCGATCATCGTCGCGCTCATCCTGCTGCTCGCTCTCGCCATCCTGGTCTGGCGCAAGACCGATCCGCACACCCCCTGGGTCGGCCAGCTCGCCATGATCGGCGGTGCCTTCCTGATCATCTCGCCGAGCTACCCCTGGTACCTGTTGCTGCTCGTTCCGATGATCGCCATGTCGGGCCGATGGGAGTGGTTGGTGCTCCCGCTCGCGTTCATGGCGCACTCGCTGCAACCGACGACGGCCGTCGCTCAATGGGGCGAACTGACGGCGCTCGTCATCGTCGTGGCGGGGTCGCTGATCCGGTCCGGCCCGGGAGCGTTCGGCCGGGTTCTTCACGAGGCGCGGCATCCGCTTTCTTAGGCGTTTCTGTGGGCCGACGGTGAATATTCATGGTGAACACAGTTCTCGTACACACGGATCTAAGGAGACCGGATGATCTGGATCATCGCACCTATCGCCGTCGTGGCCGTCGCCGTCGTCGGGCTCATCGCCTGGCTCGGCGTGGCTATCTCCCCGGAGGCCGGGGAAGGCGCCGACGAAGCGAACGATGTGGCCGAGCAGGAGGCACCGCACTACGCGGAGTGACGGGATGGCCGAATCCTGTGGTCTGCACAAGTGTCATCGGTTAGCGTTCATAGGTGCCGCAATCACCCACGCCCATTGTCGTTGCCGAAAAACCCCTCGGCCGCGGCGCGAAGCTCCTTCGACGGGCAGTGAAACTCGTCTCGACAGCCGGGCGGGCATCCAAATACGAGGTCTACGCGTTCTGGCGTCGTCGCCCGGTGCGGGCGAACGTCGTCTTCTACGAATCCTTCTCCGGCAATGGGGTGCTCTGCAATCCAGAGGCGATCTTTCGGCGGTTACTCGACGATCCTGAATTCGCTGGTCTGACCCACGTCTGGTCACTGCGCAGCCGGGCCGAGAATCGCTCGGTGGTGCGGGAATTCGCAAGCGACCGGCGGGTCCGATTCGTGCGACCCAATTCGTCCGGGTACTACCGCGCTCTGGCGACGAGCGGCTATCTGGTCAACAACGCGACCTTCCCTCCGGAATTCGGCAAGCGCCCCGGGCAGGTCTATCTCAATACCTGGCACGGAACGCCGTTGAAGCGGATGGGATACGACATCGGCGACCCGGCATCCCGTGTTTCGAACGTCGTGCGCAACTTCCTGGCGGCCGATTTCTTGCTCGCCGGCAACCGGTTCACCGTCGATCAGATGTACGAGAGCGCCCACCTCCTGCACGAGGTCTTCGCCGGCCGCTACATCGAGACCGGCTACCCCCGCATCGACCGTCAATTCCTGGATGACGCGGCGAAACTGGATGCCCGTTCCCGACTCGAACGCGCGGGCGTCGCTCTCGGCGATCGAGAGGTGTTGCTCTATGCGCCCACCTGGAAGGGGACGAACTTCAGCGAGGCCGAGGACGATATCGACGAACTCGTCGCACGGGTCGTGCAGCTGGAGTCCCTCATCGACACCGACCGCTACGCCGTTGTGCTGAAGACCCACCAGGTCGTGCACAAGTTCGCTTCGCATCTCCCACAGCTTGCCGGTCGCCTCGTGCCCAATGAGATCCCGACGAACCTGATTCTCGGTGTCACCGACATCCTCGTCACCGACTATTCCTCGATCTTCTTCGACTTTCTCGCCACCGATCGCCCGATCTTCTTCCTCACCCCCGATATCGCCGACTATTCCGGTTACCGCGGGCTCTACCTGGAACCCGAGACCTGGCCGGGCCCGGTGACGACGACCGTCGAGGAGCTCGCGCGAGAGATCTCGGCGCTCGACACCGTCGGTCGAAGCCGGCTCACCCTCGATAACTACGCGGAGATGCGGTCGAGATTCACCCCGTATGAGGATGGCGGAGCCGCCGCCCGGGTCGTCGACATCGTATTCCGCGGAAACAGCGGGATAGATTCGGTGTACCACACGCCCAACATCGGGAAGAAGAAGGTGCTGGTCAACGCCGGGAGATTCATGCCGAACGGCATCTCGGCGTCACTGCTCAACCTGTTCGAACACATCGACTATTCGAGATTCGATGTCACGGTCATATTCACCAACAGTCGGATGCCCCTCATCCTGGAGAACCAGAACCGCGTGAATCCGCAGGTTCGGCAGATCGCCCGGGTGGGAGGGATGAACGGCTCGAAGTTCGCCCACTTGTTCCGTCGGCTTGCCTGGCGACGAGGCGATCTGCGGTCGCACGAGACGAGCCCTCTGCAGAGACGCCTGTGGGACGACGAATTCACCCGGTGCTTCGGCGAGACGACCTTTGATTTCGGCGTCGATTTCAGCGGGTATGGACCGTTCTGGGCGATGCTGATGCTTCACGCCCGCGGCGCAGTCCACTCGATCTGGATGCACAACGACCTCGCTGCCGACGCCCACCGAACGGTCGAGGGCAAGAAGACACTCCTGCGCAATTTCGAGGGTATTTTCACGCTCTATGCGGAGTACCAGCATCTGGTGTCGGTCTCTCCCTCTCTCGCAGCGGTCAACGCTCGCTCGCTCTCGGAGTTCGCCGCGGCAGACAAGTTCGAGTCCGCGGTCAACCTGGTCAACGCGGACGGCGTTCGCGCCGGCGCCGCCGTTCCCCTCCGCGTCTCTGCGGTGGATGTCGTGACGGGCGCGTTGCCGGCCTGGGCGAAGAATCTCCTCGATCACCCCGAGATCACGACCTTCGTCTCCGTCGGACGACTCTCACCCGAAAAGAACCACGCCCGACTCATCCGGGCCTTCGCGCGAATTCACGCGGCGACACCGGATACGCGGCTCGTCATCGTGGGAAACGGCGCTCTGCTGGCAGACCTGACCGCCCTCATCGCCCACTTGGGACTCGCAGGGAGCGCCTTCCTCACCGGCCACCAGGTGAACCCGCACGCCGTGATGGCCGCAGCCGACTGTTTCGTGCTGTCCAGCGACTACGAGGGCCAGCCGATGGTGATTCTGGAGGCGATACTGCTCGCGCTTCCCGTCGTGACTGTCGCGTTCGGCTCGGTCGCCGACGCGTTCCCGGGCGGAAAGGGGTGCATCGTCGAGGCGAGCGATGACGGTCTCGTCGAGGGCATGACGGCATTCCTCGACGGCCGGGTGAGCGCTCCGGCGTTCGATCCGGAGTCGTACAACGACTCGGCCGTCGACCAGTTCTACCGCGCCATCGGTGCGCAGACCGCCACGGTCGATGTCCCCGAGGGCAGCTGAGACCACAGCACGCGTCAGCTCTTCGTGAACTTCAGGATCACACTGCTGTGCTCGAAGAAGGTCTCGGTGACGGTATAGCCGAGAGAAGCCAGCGTGGCGAGGTCGTAGGTGTGAGCGGTTCCGCCGGGTGCTCGGTATTCGAGCATCCATACCGTCGTGATGCCGTCGAGGCGACCCGTGACTTCGGACAGTAGATACGTCGAATCGCGCCAGTTCAGCGTCTGCCACCAGTACGAGCGCAGCGCGATGTCATGCAGCCCGACGAATGACTGCGGGTAGCCGCGCATCGCGAGTCTCAGCCGCTGGGACGGTCGGCTGCCCTCGTCGAAGAGGATCCCGTCACCCGGCTTGGCATTGTGCTGGATGACATCGGCCACCTGTGCCCAGTCGCTCCCGTTCTTCGCGTACGGCGTTCGCTCGGAGAAGTAGCTGATCGAGGAGGTCGCGAGAACGACGACCGTCAGGGCCACGGCGATCCAGGTGACGCTGATCCGCGCAATCAGCCAGCCAATGAGCAACGCCGCCGCGGGAATGGCGAACGACAGGTAGCGGGACGAGTAGACGGGATGGATGGCGTTCGCCACGAGAAGGATGCCGGCCGATCCCACCAGCCAGACGAAGGCGACCGGCACGAGGTGCGGCCGGGTCGACGGGTCGGGCGACACCGGGGTGGTACCGGCCGCGCGCGCCCGCACGAAGCGCACGATCGTGACGACGACCGCGGCCGCGATGAGGCTCCACGCGACGATCGCTGCACCGTCGTTACCGAACCACTGGGTGACGGCGAGCGTTCTGAAGTCCGTCGAGTTGCG
>JAYVNU010000263.1:0-3494 GCA_043758345.1 Lacisediminihabitans sp. | reverse complement strand
GGGTCGGCTACCTCCCCGGAGAACTCAGACTCGAGAGTCGCGTGACGGGTATGGCACTGCTGTCGCACTACGCGGAGATCAGCGGTGGTGTGGCGTCGACATCCCTCAGCCGTCAGGTGTGCACCCTCTCCAGAGGCAACAGGCAGAAGGTCGGCCAGACCTTCTTCCTGAGTTCCCCTGTGCTGAGCGAGATCCGGCAGGCGGCAGATTCGGTGGCTTTCCTCCGTGGCGAACGCGCCGTGTCGGTGAGTTCTGTCGAGGAGCTGCGGCGCACCGCCGTTCGTCTACGCGACCACGGCGGGGGCCGGGATAGCCGTTCTCGGCTAGGTCGTCAACGCGATTGGTAGTCAGAACGACAGCCTCGCCGGGCTTCGGGCCTTCTCGCCCTGCGGCTGGGCATTCCGGCACACTCCGTTGACCGACGGAGCGGATGTCCCGGGCCCCGCCCTGCTCTTCGGCTTCTCGGCGCTGTTCGTGGTCATCGCGGTGATGGCATTCCGTTGGCGCGACATCCGCGGCTGACATCCGCGGCTGACCACCGTGGCGTTCCGCGACCACGGCGCTGTTCGGACACGGCAGCGGTCACTAGGGTGCGCGGCGCTTACGGGCTCACGAGACGACCGCGGCGGTACGCGAACAGCGCGGCCGCGAGGGTCAGTACGGAGAGAAGCGCGAGCACGATACCGGGGTGCCACCACGCCGAGTTCGTCGCGCCGGCGAGCACCGTCGTCGCGGCGGGGATGAGCCCTGCGACGACGGCGGCGATGCTGTACGAGATCGACAGCGCGCTGTAACGGCTCGCCCCGTCGAACAGGTCGGCCATCAGCCCGCCGAGGCCAGCCCACGCCATGGTCGGCAGGATTCCGCCGATGATCATCGTTCCGACGAGGATCGGAAATGTCGCGAACTGGAGGAGGTAGTACATCGGGAAGGTGATGAGCAGCGTTCCGAGCGCTCCGAACGCGACGAGTTTCGCCGGGGTGATTCGGTTCGCGAGCAGCCCGAACAGGGGAATCGTGATCAGCTGCAGCAGACTGCCGATCAGTGTCGCGATGAACAGTTGCTGGTAGGAGAAGTGCAGCACCGCGACGCCGTAGTTGATCGTGTAGGTGTTCATCAGCGAGTACGAGCCGATACCGAGCAGGGCCGCACCGACGGCGATCACCACGAGGACCGGTTCGGTGCGGAAGACGGTGAGCACCGGCATCCGCACCCGCCTCTGCGTGTTCACGAGGGTCTGGAAGACGGGGGTCTCGTCGATTGCGAGTCGCAAATAGAGCGAGACGGCGAGCAGCGGGAACGCGAGCAGGAATGGCAGGCGCCACCCCCAGGAGAGCATGTCGGCTGACGTGAGCGTGACGGAGAGGATGAGGAAGAGCGCGCCAGTGAGGATGGTGCCGACCGGCGATCCGAGCTGGGGGAGGGCGGCGTAGAGGCCGCGACGCCTCGGAGAAGCGTGCTCGACTGCGACGAGGATGGACCCGCCCCACTCGCCGCCGAGCGAGAGGCCTTGGACGACACGCAGAAGTGTGAGGAGCAACGGTGCGAGGATGCCGATGGTCGCGAAGCTCGGAAGCACTCCGATGAGGCCGGTGGCGACGCCCATGATCGAGATGGTCAACAGCAGCGTGCGGCGACGGCCGATGCGATCGCCGAGGTGCCCGAAGATCACGGCACCGAGTGGACGGACGATGAACGACGACGCGAGCACGAGGAAGGCGGAGATGGTGCCGGCGATGCGATCCTGTTCGGGGAAGAACAGCGGGGCCGAGAAGATCGCGCTGAAGTAGGCGAAGACGTAGAAGTCGTAGGACTCCAGCGACGTGCCGACGAACGATGCCCAGACGGCCTTCCGCGCCTTCTCCTGGTTCGGCACGACGATGCCTTCTGGCGCTGAGAGAGTTGCGGTCATGGTGATCCTCGGTGTGGATAGGTCGTTTCTGGGCCGGTGCATCGCTTCGTCGGTACAGTCGTCAACCCTCGCGAGAGGTAAACATTCCCGCCTCGCCAAGCAGCCCGCAACCCAGGGGCTGGTCGGGAGAGGAGAGGGGAGAGCAAGGGACCTTCGGCCCTATTCGGCGACCCCGGGTATGTGTGAAATGAGAGCATGACGGATTCCACGAAATACCCACGACGGATCTCGAGCCACTTCGTCGCTAACACCCAGGGCGCTCGCTACGAAGTCGTGCGGCCCGAACTGCTCACGACGACTATGAATGCGGACCAGCACGATGTCGTCGTCGCCGATTCGACCGGTGCGGCAGCCGACTTCGCGCGCCGGTCGCCCCGCATAGGACGAATCGTCGTCGGGATCGACGGCTCCGAATCCGGCCGCCAAGCACTCGACCGTGCCGTGGTGATCGCCAATGCCCTCAACACGAACCTCGAACTCATCGCGACGTGGCGTCTCGACAACGGTTTCGCCTCCTTCGGGTCCCCGAAGTTCTCCCCGGAATCCGACGCGAAAGAAATCGTCGCGGCGGCCGCTAGCGCGACATTCGGCGGCATCGTCCCCGACTGGGTGAGCACACGTTCAGCCCCTGGCAACGCCGCCAACGTGCTCATCGACGCGAGCAGGGGAGCAGACATGCTCATACTCGGAAGTCGCGGCCACGGTGGCATGACCGGCCTCCTGCTGGGTTCTGTGAGTTCAGCCTGTGCGGAGCGCGCCCACTGCCCGGTGCTGATCATCCACTAGGTTCGCTGGCGCTGGCTCTGTCTCAGGCCGGTGCGGTCGACTCGAGCGCGATATTGTCGGGGTCTCGGAATTCGAGGATGAGGGTCGGTCCGACGTCTTTGACGTGATCGTGGGGGACGCCGAATTCGAAAAGTCGCGCTGCGGCTTCGAGATCCGCCCGGGAGGCGTCGGCGAAGCTCACGGGGTCGAGTCCGACCCGGTTCTGATTGAACCGACCGTCCGCGGGTGCGACCGGCCGGAGCCCCCGAAGACCGCCGCCGAACGTGTAGATCACGCCGCCGAAGACGAAGGCGACTCTGTCTTTCGTCTCCTGGTCGGCATCCTCCGGTGGAGCCTCGAACGCGACGGTGAATCCGAAGACGGAGTCATAGACGGCGCGGGAGCCGGTGATATCGGTCACCGTCAGGCGGAGGTGCGCGAAGTCGAATACGGGAACGGACGCTCCGGTAGGCCGCCGATGGCACCCTGCGAGCAACTCGGTGAAGACTTTCAGCCGATCCGAACCCGCTGGGTAATCAATCGGTCAGGGACTTCGGTATGGGAGATGACGATCACCGTGCGATCGTCGTCGCTCGCCACGGAGAGGATGTCGCGCATCAGCCGCGCGGCGAGTTCAGGGTCGACATTCGCCGTCGGTTCGTCGAAGACGATCACCGGGAAGTCGGCGAGCAGAGCCCGCGCGAGGGCGATACGCTGCGCCTGCCCGCCCGACACTAGCGATCCGCCGTCGCCGACGCGGGCATCCAGTCCACCGCGCTGGCGCGTCCAGTCGGCGAGCCCGACGCGATCGAGCACG
>JAYVNU010000262.1:0-3502 GCA_043758345.1 Lacisediminihabitans sp. | reverse complement strand
ACGAGAAGGACGACAAGAAGGGTCGTCGCCGCTAACGCGGGGACGGAAGGGTACAGAGAAATGGTTCAATCCATGGCTCGCGTGAAGCACATTCGCGTCACCGCCACGAAAGCTCGTCGCGTCGTCAACATGATCCGCGGCAAGCAGGCATCCGAGGCACTCGCGATCTTGAAGTTCGCGCCGCAGGGTGCGTCGACGCCGGTATATAAGCTGGTCGAGTCGGCCATCGCCAATGCGAAGGTCACGGCAGATGCCAGCAACAGCTACTTGGATGTCGACGACCTGTTCGTCGCATCGGCCTACGTCGACGAGGGCCAGACGCTCAAGCGTTTCCAGCCCCGTGCACAGGGTCGCGCATTCCAGATCCTGAAGCGCACCAGCCACATCACGATTGTCCTCGCGACGCCGGATGAGGCCCCCACACGCTCGACGACGGCACGGAGTAACTCAACTGCTACGAAGGCAGGGAAGAAGTAATGGGACAGAAGGTAAACCCCTACGGGTTCCGTCTCGGAATCACCACCGACCACGTGTCGCGCTGGTTCTCAGACAGCACCAAGGTCGGTCAGCGTTATAGCGACTACGTCGCAGAAGACATCAAGATCCGCAATCTGCTGAAGACGAGCCTCGACCGTGCCGGCGTCGCCCGCATCGAGATCGAGCGCACCCGTGACCGTGTTCGTGTAGACATCCACACCGCACGTCCCGGTATCGTCATCGGTCGTCGCGGAGCAGAGGCCGAGCGCATTCGCACCGACCTCGAGAAGCTCTCCGGAAAGCAGATCCAGCTCAACATCCTCGAGGTGAAGAACCCCGAAGCCGAGGCTCAGCTCGTTGCGCAGGGAATCGCGGAGCAGCTCAGTGCTCGCGTCGCGTTCCGTCGTGCAATGCGCAAGGGCCTGCAGGGCGCCCAGCGCACCCCGGCGGTCAAGGGCGTTCGAATCCAGGTCTCCGGTCGTCTCGGTGGCGCAGAAATGAGCCGCTCCGAGTTCTACCGCGAGGGTCGCGTTCCGCTGCACACGTTGCGCGCGAACATCGACTACGGCTTCTACGAGGCCAAGACCACCTTCGGCCGCATCGGCGTGAAGGTCTGGATCTACAAAGGTGACATCACCAACAAGGAGCTCGCCCGCGAGCAGGCCAACGCGAAGTCGACCCGGCCGGAACGCCGTGATGACCGTCGCGATGGCGGCCGTGACGGAGGACGCGACAGCGGCCCGCGTCGCACCGCCCCGGCATCGGCTCCGGCGACAGCGGCTGCTCCGGCAGCAGTAGCAGTGGAGGCCTAGACACATGTTGATTCCCCGCAAGGTCAAGCACCGCAAGCAGCATCACCCCGGCCGCAGTGGTCAGGCCACCGGTGGTACGACGGTGACGTTCGGCGAGTACGGCATCCAGGCCATCACGCCCGCCTATGTGACGAACCGCCAGATCGAGGCGGCTCGTATCGCCATGACGCGTCACATCAAGCGTGGTGGGAAGGTGTGGATCAACATCTACCCCGACCGCCCGCTCACCAAGAAGCCGGCCGAAACCCGCATGGGTTCCGGTAAGGGTTCGCCGGAGTGGTGGATCGCGAACGTCAAGCCGGGTCGTGTGCTCTTCGAGCTCGGCGGCGTCGACGAGACCGTCGCCCGCGAGGCGCTCACCCGTGCCATCCACAAACTGCCACTGAAGGCGCGCATCATCAAGCGCGAGGAGGGCGACGCATAATGGCGATCGGCTCAAAGGAGCTCGCCCCAGTCGAGCTCGACACCTATGAAGACGAGAGACTCGTCGACGAACTCAAGAAGGCGAAGGAAGAACTCTTCAACCTCCGCTTCCAGTCCGCGACCGGCCAGCTCGAAAGCCACGGCCGCCTCCGCGCGGTCAAGCGCGACATCGCTCGCATCTACACGGTGATCCGTGAGCGCGAGCTCGGTATTCGGGCTACCCCGGCTCCGGTCGAGGCCGCTCCGAAGGCGAAGAAGTCGACGAAGAAGGCAGCGGATGACACCGCAGCCGACGCTTCGACGGATGCCGCCGACGCAACCACAACGAAGGAGGCCTGATTATGGCTAAGGCAGACACTGCTACCACGCCAGAGTCCACGAGCACCGCCGCACCGGAGAAGGCCGCGACCCACACCGCAGCAGACCGCGGCTACCGAAAGACCCGTCGTGGCTACGTCCTGAGCAACAAGATGGACAAGACGATCGTCGTAGAGGTGGAGGACCGCGTCAAGCACCCGCTTTACGGCAAGGTCATCCGCCGCACATCCAAGGTCAAGGTGCATGACGAGGCCAACTCGGCCGGCGTCGGCGACCTGGTTCTCATCAATGAGACCCGCCCGCTCAGTGCCACGAAGCGCTGGCGCCTCGTCGAGATCCTCGAGAAGGCCAAGTAGGCCTCGCGCTTACTTCGATAAAGGACAGATCCAATGCTTCAGCAGGAATCCCGAGTAAAGGTGGCCGACAATACCGGTGCCAAAGAGTTGCTCACGATTCGCGTTCTCGGCGGCTCAGGCCGTCGCTATGCCGGACTCGGCGACGTCATCGTCGCCACGGTGAAAGACGCGATCCCGGGCGGAAACGTCAAGAAGGGTGATGTCGTCAAGGCGGTCATCGTTCGCACAAAGAAGGAGACCCGTCGTGTCGACGGCTCCTACATCAAGTTCGACGAGAACGCCGCCGTCATCCTGAAGGCGGACGGCGACCCTCGTGGAACCCGCATCTTCGGACCGGTCGGCCGCGAACTCCGCGACAAGAAGTTCATGAAGATCATCTCGCTGGCACCGGAGGTCATTTAGTCATGGCGAATATCAAGAAGGGCGATCTCGTCCAGGTCATCAGTGGCCCATCCCAGGCACGCGGCGGAGACCGCGGCAAGCAGGGACAGGTCATCGAGGTGCTCGTCGAGCGCAACCGCGTCGTCGTGCAGGGCGTGAATTTCATCACGAAGCACGTTCGCGTCGGCCAGACAGATCGCGGTTCGAAGACCGGTGGAATCGAGACCCGCGAGGCTCCGATTCACGTGTCGAACGTTCAGCTCGTCGATCCCGATACCAAGCAGCCGGCCCGCGTCGGCTTCACCGTCTCGACCGACAAGAACGGCAAGACGTCCCGTACGCGCTTCTTCAAGCCGTCGCGTCGCGCCGCAACACCGAAGAAGGCCGCGAAGGCCTCCCCGACCAAGGCCAAGGCAGATACCGCTGTCGACGCCGACAAGGACGCAGAGTAATCATGACCGACACCACAACTGCCGCGCCGGCTGTTAAAGTGCAGCCGCGCCTGAAGCAGAAGTACCAGACCGAAATCTCGGCCCAGCTGAAGAAGGACTTCGGCTTCACGAACGTGCACCAGGTGCCCGGGCTCGTGAAGATCGTCGTCAACACCGGCGTCGGCGAGGCTGCCCGTGACGGCAAGATCATCGATGGGGCCGTCAAGGACCTCACCGCGATCACCGGCCAGAAGCCGCAGGTCACCGCGGCCCGCAAGTCGATCGCGCAGTTCAAGCTCCGCGA
>JAYVNU010000261.1:0-3507 GCA_043758345.1 Lacisediminihabitans sp. | reverse complement strand
GGATTCCGAGCACGGAGTCGACGTCTTCGCCGATCACCGGCATGCGGGAAACCCCCTTGCTGAGGAAGAGTCCCATGGCCGTGCCAACATCTTCGTTACCGTCGATTGTGACCATGTCGGTGCGCGGGATCATCACCTCGCGCACGACCGTGTCGTTGAATTCGAAGATGGAGTGAATGAGCTCGCGGTCCTCTTCCTCGAGCACGTCCTGTTCGGTGGCCTCGTCGACCATACTCAGGAGCTGTTCCTCCGACGAGAACGTCGCCGTGCGCCCGGGCGTCACCCGATTGCCGATCGTGACGAGCGCTGCGGCGACGGGCCCGAGGGCGACACGGATGGCGTGGATCACCCACGCGGACAACTGCACGACCCGGCGAGCATGAACCCGCCCGACGCTGCGGGGGCTCGATCCGACGAGCACGAATGAGACGACCGTCATAATGAACGCCGAGATGATGAGGGCCCACCACCAGTCGAGCACATAGGCCAGTGACAGTGAGACGAGAACGGCCGCCGTCGTCTCCGAGACCACGCGCATGAAGTTGATGGAGTTGATGTGGGCACCGACATCACCGGCGATCGCGACGAGGGAGCGACGCGCCCGCGACCCGTTGGCGATCTCGAGGAGGTCGACGCGCGACAGCACTCCGAGTGCTGCGTCGGCCGCGGCGAGCAGTCCGCCGAATACGACGAGCACGACGGCAGCGCTGAGGAAGATCGGGATCATCGCGGTGTCACCCCGGTGGCATTCAGCGGGTTCGGCGTTCCGCGACAGAGAATCCCGCGAGGATCTCCCGCTGGATACCGAACATCTCCTTCTCGTCGTCGGGTTCGGCATGATCGAAGCCGAGGAGGTGGAGGACGCCGTGGGTCGTCAGCAGCAACATCTCGTCGAGCGAGGAGTGGCCCGCGGTCTCGGCCTGGGCGATCGCGACCTGCGGGCAGAGCACGATGTCGCCGAGGAGTCCCGCCGGGGTGAGAGACTCCTCGGATCCCGGACGCAGCTCGTCCATCGGAAAGCTCAGCACGTCGGTCGGCCCCGGCTCGTCCATCCACTGCAGATGCAACTGCTCCATGGCACCCTCGTCGACGAGCAGGATCGCGAGTTCGGCATCCGGATGTACGTAGAGGAAGTCGAGCGCGAACGTCGCGAGACGCTGGAGTGCTGTCTCATCCACCCCGATGACGGACTCGTTATTGACCTCGATACTCACGGGCGGGACCCACGGTTGCGGTCGGCACCAGCCTCGCGTTCATAGCGGGCCGCCTGCTTCTCGGCGTCGTACTTCGTGTAGGCGTCGACGATTCGCCCGACAAGGTTGTGCCGGACGACATCGTCGCTCGTCAGCCGCGCGAAGTGGATCTCGTCTATGTCATCGAGCACGTGGGTCACTAGCTGTAGCCCGCTGGCACCGGCGGGAAGATCGACCTGGGTCACATCTCCGGTCACGACCATTTTCGAACCGTGCCCGAGCCTGGTGAGGAACATCTTCATCTGCTCGGGCGTCGTATTCTGTGCCTCGTCGAGCACGACGAAAGCCTCATTGAGGGTGCGCCCACGCATGTAGGCGAGGGGGGCGACCTCTATCGTTCCCGCCGCGAGGAGCTTCGGGACGATCTCCGGATCCATCATCTCGTTGAGAGCGTCGTACAGCGGGCGAAGGTAGGGATCGATTTTGTCCGTGAGAGAACCGGGGAGGTAGCCGAGACGCTCGCCGGCCTCGACAGCCGGACGGGTGAGGATGATGCGGGTGACCTCTTTTCTCTGGAGGGACTGCACCGCTTTCGCCATGGCGAGGTAGGTCTTTCCCGTTCCGGCCGGCCCGATTCCGAAGACGATGGTGTTCTCGTCGATCGCGTCGACGTACGCCTTCTGGCCGAGAGTCTTCGGACGGATGCTCTTGCCACGGCTCGTGAGGATCGCCTGGCTCAGCAGCTCCGCCGGGCTTGAGCGCGGGTCATCCCGCAGCATCTTGGCCGACTCGGTGACCTCCCGTTCCCCGAGCTCGCGATCGGATCGCGCCATCGTGATCAGCTCGTCGACGAGTCGAGCGGCCGCACGAACCTGTTCGCCGTCTCCCTCGAGAGTCATCTCGTTGCCGCGGACGGCGACGCTGACGCTCGGAAACTGGCTCTCGATCACTTTGAGCAGGCGATCCTGCGTTCCGAGAAGCCGCACCATCGCGATCCCGTCAACTTTTAACTCGAGCCGCTCCCGGCCGCGCGCGGCCTCGTTTCCGCTCGAGACGTTATTCGAAGCCAAGGCTGCCTTCCGTGAGTTGTCCGCCCATGACGTGGGCGTGGACGTGGAATACGGTTTGGCCGACGGCCTCACCGGTGTTGAAGATCAGGCGATACTGTCCACCGGTGCGCTGATCGGCGAGCAACTGGGATACCGCCACGACCTCCGCGAGAAGCTCTGGGTCGCCCGCCGCCAACTCGGTCACATTCGCATATCGCGGGGTCTTCGGAACCACAAGCAGGTGCACGGGCGCTTTGGGCGCGATGTCGGTAAAGACGATGATGCGCTCGTTCTCCCAGACGATGTCTGCCGGGATCTCCCGGTCGACGATCATCGAGAAGACCGACTTCTGCGAGCTGACGCTATTCATCCAGCCAGCGTAACCGGGAGAGGATCACCAGCGGCCGAGTTTCGCGCTCAGCACAGCGAGAGCCGCCGGCCCTGCGGTGGACGTGCGAAGGACAGCGTCGCCGAGACGCACCGACTCCGCGCCGGCCGCGGTGAGGCGAAGGAGTTCCGAGGGGGCTATTCCGCCCTCCGGACCGACGACAAGCACGATGTCGCGATCATCGAGCTCGAGGGCGCTGAGGGCGAGTTCGGCCGTGGGCTCGAGCACGAGCATCCGTGTCCCGGCAGCGAGAGCTGTGAGCACGGCGATCGACGCGAGATCGGCCACCTCGGGAATCCAAGGTCGAACGGACTGCTTGGCCGCCTCCCGCACGATCGCCGACCAGCGGTCGTGGCCCTTGCGGATCTTCGCGCCTTCCCACTTCACGATCGAGCGTTGCGCAGACCACGGAATCACGCCGTCCACACCCAGCTCGGTTGCCTGTTGCACCGCGTATTCGTCCCGATCGCCCTTCGCGAGCGCCTGGACGAGCCAGATCGCCGGGCTGGCCGGCTCACTCATGCGCACCGACTCGACCTCGACGACGAACTCTGCCGGCTCGGCCGTGACAGTGACTCCGGATGCGGTGAATCCGGCGCCGTTACCGACCGTGATCGACTCCCCCGGCTGCAGCCGGCTGACCGTCACCGCGTGCTTCGCCTCCGTACCGGTCACGGACACCCGCGCGCCGACACCGACGGGCTGGAGCTCTTCGTTCAGGTAGAAATGCGCCATGGCTCGACTCCCCCGCACCGCTTATTTCGGAAATTCAGGACTTTGGTCACCGCGGCAAACTCCCATCGCCGGAACCGCGGGGTTTTTTGACGGGAGCTGCGCGCCAAAGTCCTGAATTTCCGATGGGTACGACAGGGGACGG
>JAYVNU010000260.1:0-3512 GCA_043758345.1 Lacisediminihabitans sp. | reverse complement strand
GCGGCACTATCTGGGATCCATCGTCACCGCCGCCGAGATACACCTTGTAGCCGTTGTCGCTCGCGGGGTTGTGGCTCGCGGTCACCATGACGCCTGCGCTCACGCGGAAGTGCCTCACGGCGAAGGCCAGCACGGGCGTGGGAAGCAGGCGCGGAAGCAGGATGGCCCGCACGCCGGTGCCGGCCATGATCTCGGCCGTATCGATCGCGAAGACCCGGGAGTTCTTGCGACCGTCGTAGCCGATCACGATGCTCGGCTCCTTCTCGCGAGCCCTCAGGAAAGCCGCGAATCCGGCTGCTGCCTGCGACACGAGCACCCGGTTCATGCGGTTCGAGCCGGCCTCGATGCGTCCGCGAAGCCCGGCTGTGCCGAACTCGAGCCGGGTGCCGAAGCGGTCGTGAAGCTCGGCGAGCGAACTCTGATCGCCGGCGGAGGCATCCGTGATCAGGCGATCGAGCTCCGCGCGGGTCTCGTCGTCGGGATCCTGGTCTCGCCAAGCCCGGGCGACATCCACGATGTCCACGGCATCCGTGACGCTCTCTCTCTCGACGGCACTCACAGCTGCGTGACGATCCGCGCGAGAAGGGCGCCGATCACCGGCTCTGCCGCGCGGCCGGCCTCCAGCACCTCCCGGTGACTGAGTGGCGACTTCTGGATGCCCGCGGCCAGGTTCGTGATCAGGGACATCCCGAGGATCTCCATGCCGCTCTGCCGCGCCGCGATCGCTTCGAGAGCCGTCGACATGCCGACGATGTGGCCTCCGATCGCCTTCGCCATCTGCACTTCGGCCGGCGTCTCGTAGTTCGGTCCGCGGAACTGCACGTAGACACCCTCGTCGAGCGTCGGGTCGACCCCCGTTGCAATCGCGCGAAGACGCGCGCTGTAGAGATCGGTGAGGTCGATGAACGTGGCTCCCTCGAGCGGCGACATCGCGGTGAGGTTGATGTGGTCGCTGATGAGAACCGGGGTTCCCGGGTTCCAGGACTCGCGGATGCCCCCGGCCCCGTTCGTGAGGATCATGGTCGTCGCGCCCGTCGCCGCCGCGGTTCGTACGCTGTGCACCACGCGGCGAACGCCGTGGCCCTCGTAGTAGTGCGTGCGGGCGCCGATGACGAGGGCGCGCTTGCCGTTCGGCAGCAGCACGCTGCGCAGCGTGCCGACGTGGCCCTCGAGGGCCGGTTTGCTGAAGCCGGTGATCTCCTCGGCGGGGATCGTCGCGGTGGTCTCCCCGATGAGATCCGCGGCCTTGCCCCATCCACTTCCGAGGGTCAGCGCGATGTCGTGTCGGTCGACTCCGGTGCGTTCTGCTATCTCTGCCGCCGCCGTTGCAGCGATGGAGAAGGCGTCGGCGGACGGGTCGTCGAGGGGGTGCTCAGGAGACATGCATGACACTCTATTCACCACCCGGGCGGTTTGGCATTCCGCGGCGGTTCGTCGCTCGCTCGGCCGACGGGTTGTCGCTCACCTGACGGTTTGTCGCTCACCCGACGCTACGGGAGAATGAGCGTATGGCCTATGAATTCGAGCGCAAGCAACGCATCGCCATCGTCGGCGGTGGCCCCGGTGGCTACGAGGCCGCGCTCACCGGTGCGCAGCTCGGCGCGGAGGTGACGCTCGTCGAGAGGATCGGTGTCGGCGGCTCGGCCGTGCTGACGGATGTCGTGCCATCCAAGACCCTCATCGCCACGGCGGAGGCGGCGAACGCGATCGGCGAGGCGGTCGAGCTCGGCGTGCAGTTCTTCGTTCGCGGCGACTCCGGGCGTCCGGTTCGGCCAGAGGTGGCCGTCAACCTCGCCGCGGTCAACCAGCGACTGCTTCGCCTCGCCCGCCAGCAGTCCGAAGACATGAAGTCGCAGCTCATCAAGGCCGGCGTCACGATCATGCAGGGCGAGGGCCGTCTCGACGGGCCGAATCGGGTCATCGTCTCGACCGGCAAGGGCAAGAATCGCACCGACTTCGACGAGCTGGATGCCGACACCATCGTTGTCTCGGTCGGCGCGAGTCCCCGCCTCCTCCCGTCGGCGATGCCTGACGGCGAGCGCATCTTCAGCTGGACGCAGCTCTACACGCTTCAGGAGACGCCCGAGCACCTGATCGTCGTCGGATCCGGTGTCACCGGCGCCGAGTTCGCCTCGGCGTTCACCGCCCTCGGCTCCCAGGTCACCCTCATCTCGTCCCGCGACCAGGTTCTCCCCGGTGAGGACGCGGATGCCGCCCGCGTCATCGAGGACGTCTTCAAACGCAACGGGATGACGGTGCTCTCGAAGTCCCGCGCCGAGTCGATCACCCGCACGGCCGACGGCGTCATCGCGACGCTCTCCGACGGGCGAACCGTCGAGGGGAGCCACTGCCTGATGGCCGTCGGGTCCATTCCGAACACGAAGGGAATCGGGCTCGCCGAGGCCGGCGTGCAGCTGACCGAGAGCGGGCACATCCGCGTCAACCGGGTCGCTCGCACATCGATGCCGTCGATCTACGCGGCCGGTGACTGTTCGGACTTCCTGCCGCTGGCATCCGTCGCCTCGATGCAGGGTCGAACGGCGGTATTCCACGCGATGGGGGATGCCGTCAACCCGACCGAGCTGCGCAATGTGACGTCGAACATCTTCACCCAGCCGGAGATCGCGACCGTCGGCTGGACGCAGAAGCAGATCGAAGACGGCGTCACGCAGGGCAACATCTACAAGCTCCCGCTCGCATCCAATCCGCGGGCGAAGATGATGGGACTGAAGGACGGCTTTATCAAACTGTTCGCGCGCACCGGATCCGGCACCGTCATCGGCGGCGTGATCGTGGCGCCCCGGGCATCCGAGCTGATTCTGCCGATCGCGATCGCCGTCGAGCACCGTCTCACCGTCGATCAGGTCGCGCGCGCGTTCGCGGTCTACCCTTCGCTCTCGGACAGCATCACCGACGCAGCCCGGGCGATGCACATAGTCAACTAGCCCCGCCCGCCCTCCCGGCTGCCCAATCCCGCCCCGAGTCGCACTTTTCATAATTCAGGATGCTGCGTGACCAGAGTTGCTGAAGGTGCGGGTGTGACATCCACCAGCCTCATTCGTCACATCCTCCCCATCACCTCCTGAATGATGAAAGTGCGCAGAACCGTTATTGAGGCCCCTCGCAGCCCGGTGAAGTGGCCATGCTTCGTCGATGTTCACTCCTTCCAACACCGTCGCCGCGCTCGGCGGTATCGCTACTCGCCAGCAACTCATCGCCTCCGGATTCTCGGGGTACGATCTCACCCGCGCAGTGCGATCCGGACGACTCATCCGCGTTCGGCAGGCTCGCTACGCGATGGCGGATGCCTCTCCCGATGCAATTGCTGCGACGCGGGTCGGCGGGCTCCTCGCTGGCACGTCCGCCGCCGACAGCTACGGCCTCTGGTCGGGCATGGATCGGCGGCTGCACATCTCCGTCGGCACGAATTCGGCTCGCCTCAGAACCAACGTCGCGCCGAGCTTCCTGACACCGCGGCGCTCGCTGACACCGGATACTTCGCGACGTCGGGT